>CAZYDC010000157.1:0-10129 GCA_964646065.1 uncultured Planctomycetaceae bacterium
TACCGGATGGACAAGGTTGTTGCCTCAGATTGTGAAAAGATTCACGAACTCTGTATGCGGCTAGGCCGCGTGCAGGTTATGGAGATTTGCGGCACGCACACCATGTCGATCGCGCGTGCGGGGCTGCGGTCGCTGTTGCCGGCCAACCTCAAGCTGATTTCCGGGCCGGGCTGCCCCGTTTGCGTCACCGATCAATCGTACATGGACCAGGCGCTTTGGTTGGCCGGGCGGCCGGGCGTTGTCATCGCGACCTACGGCGACATGGTTCGCGTTCCCGGGCGGCAGGGTTCACTGGCCGAGGCGCGGGCGGGCGGGGCTGCCGTCGAGGTGGTTTACTCGGCCCAGCAGGCGGTGGCGTTGGCCCAGAGCAGGCCGGCAGACCAAGTGATTTTTTTGGCCGTGGGTTTCGAGACGACCGCGCCCGGCACGGCCTTGGCCTTGCGAGAGGCGCGCGAGCTGGGCCTCAAGAATTTTTCGGCGCTGACCGCTCACAAGCTGGTATTGCCGGCGATGCGGGCGCTGCTAGCCGCCCCGGACGTGCGGGTGGACGGGTTCCTCTGCCCCGGCCACGTCAGCGTGATTCTGGGTTACGACGCCTACCGGGAAATCGCCCGGCAGTATCGTCGCCCGTGCGTGGTGGCGGGGTTCGACCCCGAGCAGGTGCTGGCCGCCCTGGCCGAGATTTTGCGGCAGCTTGTCCAGGACGATCCGCAGGCCTGCACGGTCTACTCCAGCGTTTCGGCCGAGGGCAACCGCGAGGCCCAGCGAATACTGGACGAGGTTTTCCAGCCGGACGACGCAGTCTGGCGGGCGATGGGCGTGATCCCGCAAAGCGGGCTGGCGCTCCGGCCCGAGTACCGCGACTTTGACGCGGCGGCGAGGTTCAATCCGCCTCGATTCGAGCCGTACGAGCTTCCGGGCTGCCGGTGCGGCGAGGTGATCTGCGGGCGATGCTCGCCCTTTGAGTGCGGATTGTTCGGCCGGCGATGCACGCCTCGCGACCCGGTCGGGCCTTGCATGGTCAGCTCGGAAGGCGCCTGTGCGGCGGCGTACAAATACGAACGGCCACGACAAAAGCAATCGTAGCATGGGCATCTTGCCCATGTGTAGCATGGGCATCTTGCCCATGTCTTTGCTGTTGCCGTTGTTGTGCAGAGGAAGAACGAAAAGAAGAAGCAACAAGCACGGGCAAGATGCCCGTGGGACTCATGGGCGGGACGCCCATGCTACGGGTTTTGATAGTTATAAAGGCACGAAGACACAAGGAAAGGAAAACGGAAGAATGCGGCAGGTAAGAGCGAGCAGTTATATTTTCTGTCATAGCTCATATAAGTCCCGTACCTCTCATTCTTTGGTTGCCTAGAATGACCGACACGACTCACATACAATTGGCGCACGGAGGCGGAGGCCAGCTTACCGCCGAGCTGATCGAGCAGGTGATATTGCCTGCCCTGGGCGCCGCCGGCGGGTCGCAGGACCCCAAGCGTTTGAAGGATGCTGCCGTGCTGCCCGCGCCCGGCGCGGCGGCGTTGGCGATGACGACGGACAGTTACGTGGTGCAACCGCTGGAGTTTCCCGGCGGGGACATCGGCAAGCTGGCCGTGTGCGGAACGGTGAACGACCTGGCCGTGACGGGCGCGTCGCCGTTGGCTCTGACGCTGGCGCTGGTGCTGGAAGAAGGTTTGGAGATCGCCCTGCTGCGGCGGGTGCTGGAGTCGGCCGGTGCGGCGGCGCGGGCCGCCGGCGTGAGCATCGTCACGGGCGACACCAAGGTGGTCGAGCGAGGCGGCGTGGTTGGAATGATCATCAACACGGCGGGCCTGGGCGCGGTTTTGCCCAAGGCGAAACTCGGTTTCGACCGCATCGCGCCTGGCGACCGCATCGTGCTGTCCGGTTCGCTGGGCGAGCACGGCATGGCTGTGATGAGCCGGCGAAAAGGCCTGAGCTTTTGGGCGGACTTGCAAAGCGACTGCGCGCCGCTGAACGCGCTGACGGCCGCGCTGGTCGAGGAACTCGGCGACGACTTGAAGTTCATGCGCGATCCGACGCGAAGCGGACTGGCGGCCGCGGTGGTGGACATCGCCGCGTGCGCCGGGTGCGACGTGGAGATCGACGAATCGGCCCTGCCGGTGCATCGCACGGCCCGAGCGGCCGCGGAGATGCTCGGCCTGGATTTGATGTCCATCGCCAACGAAGGCAAGCTGGTCGCAGTGGTCGCGCCCTCGCGGGCCCACGACGCGGTGAACATTCTGGCCCGGTTCGAGATCGCCCGCCGGGCGGCCGTCGTCGGGACCGTCGCGCGGAAGTCGGACAACCCGCTGGTCGAGATGCTCACGGACGTCGGCGGACGAAGAATCGTGCAGATGCCCTATGGCGAGGAGCTACCCAGAATTTGCTGATGCGTCAGGACGATTGCAACGTGCGGTCAACAAAAAAAGCTTAGCCACGAATTTCGCGAATTTCGCGAAGAAGAAAAGAAGAATAGATGAAAAGAAACGGAAAGAAACAACCCGGACGCGAAAACCGCAAAGAGGAAGGTGGTTTCTTTGCTGTTTCTTCGTTGTTTTCGCGCAATTTGTTGTTTCTTTGTCGTTTACCTGTCTTGTAGTTGTTGTTTTCGCGAAATTCGCGAAATTCGTGGCGAAGTCGTTTTTGTTGATTGCAGTGACCGTCGCAGCGACAATTGTTGGACCTACACGGAAAGGTAAGGTACGAGAATGGCTAAGAAGATCATGGTAGTAGATGACGACCCCGATTTGCGAGAGGCGACGGAAATCGTCTTGTCCAGCGCCGGGTACGACGTGGCGCTGGCCGCCAGCGCCGCCGAGGCCCTGGAGATGATCAAGACGACCCCCGTGGACCTGTTGATCCTGGACGTGATGATGGAGACCGACACCGAGGGGTTCCACCTGGCCTACAAGATTCGCGACATGGACAAGCACAAGTCCACTCCGATCGTCATGCTCACCTGCATCGAGGAGCGGACCGGGCAGGTGCTCGACCCCGACAAGGCCGGCGACTTCCTGCCGGTGCAGGGCTTCCTTCGCAAACCGATGGACGCCAAGACCCTCAAGGCCAAGGTGGCCGAACTGCTGAAATAACCAAACACCAAGCATCAAATGCCAAACAAATTCAAAACGCCAACGACTGAAACGCCAAACAGGAGATTCTCCTCCCGGGCGTTTGGTTCTTGCCGTTTTGGTTTTGTCGTTTGCTTGGTGCTTGCGGCTTGGAATTTGGAATTTGCCGTACCATGACGCAGACGCCCGACAGCCCGGTTCGCATGAATCACGCCTCGCCGCTTAGCGAGGCCCAGGTGCAGGCCTCGCGCCTGCGCTGGCTGATCCGCCTGCGATGGCTGTACGTGGTGGGCGCCGCGATCCTGGCGGCGGCGGTTTCGCTCTGGCAGCCCCACGAGTTCGTGACCTATCTCCTGGCGGCCGTCGCGGGGCTGATGCTGGTGTACAACCTGCTCTTTGCGTCCCTGACCAACCGCGCCGCCCGGCAACCTGGTTCACAGCCCGTGGGGCGCCTGGCTCGCATGGCGGTGGTGCAGATCGCCCTGGACCTGCTGCTGCTGTTCGCGCTGATGCACATCACCGGCGGGGCGTACAGCGTTCTGTTGGCGGTGGTGGTGTTTCACCTGGCCGTGGCGGCGAGTTTGCAGGCGCCGGGGCGGGCGTATTTCCACGCGGCATTGGCGACCGTGCTGTTTGCGGCCCTGATTCTGTTCGAGGGCTGGGGGTTGTTCTGGCACAGCGAATTGCTTCCGGGCCAGCCGCCCTTGCTGCCCGGATTTTTGGGGAATCTGCCATTTCCCCTCTGGGGCAAGGCCGCGCCGCCGCGGGCGTGGTTGGCCATGTCGCAGATCGCGGGCTTCCTGGCCGCGGGCGGATGCTTCTTCGGGACCGTGCGGTTCACCGACGCGATCCTGGAGCGGTTGCGGGGAATCAATCGCCGCATGGTCGAGGCCAACCGAAAGTTGGCGGGCCTGGACCTGACCAAGAGCCGCTTCCTGCGAATTTCCAGCCACCAGTTGCGAGGCCCGCTGGCGGCCATCCACACGATGGTCTCGGCGGCGGAGGAACTGGGCGGATTCAACGCCAAACAGCTTGACCTGATGAACAAGGTTCGCAACCGCTCCGACGTGATGATGACGCAGTTGGACGAGATGCTGACCCTGAGCACGATCAAGGAAGACACCGGCGAGGCCGTGCCCGACCAGGCGGTGGACGTCGGCACGGCGGTGCGGGCGACGGTGGCCAACTTCGCCCAGGAGGCCCAGCAAAAAGGCCTGACGCTCGCCTGCCAGAGCGACGGCGAGGCGAAGGTCTGGGCCTGGGAAGACGCCCTCGAAACCGTGATGGAGCACCTGCTTTCCAACGCGGTGCATTACACGCCCTCGGGCGGAAGCGTCCGCGTCCGGATCACTCCGGGCCCGCAATCGGTGCAGGTCGAGATCGCCGACACCGGCATCGGCATTCCGACGGACCAGCAGGACCGGCTTTTTCACGAGTTTTTTCGCGCGACCAACGCCCGCCAGATCTGCGGCGGAACCGGCCTGGGACTGTCGATCGTCCAGGCCGTCCTCGAGCGGTTGGGCGGGCGGATTTCCATTGCTTCCAAACCCGGCGAGGGAACAAAAGTCAGCCTGTCGCTGCCCCTGGCACAAGAGGAAGGCACCAGGCACGAGGCAATAGGCATTAGGCAAGAAACGACAAGAGACGAAAAGCAAAGGCTGGAGTCTCGCGAATGATAGCCATGAACGTGAACAGAACAACTGGAGGCGCCGGACAATGGTCGGTTGGCGCTGGGCAAGGCATCTTTGTCGTTGCCCTAGTGCCTATTGCCTATTGCCTGGTGCCTGGTGCATAGTGCCTATTGCCCTTCTATCAAGAGAAAGGAACTTAACTCATGCTCCCGCAAATCCTGCCTAAAGAGAAATTCGGTCAGTTCGTCAGCTTTCTGATGACCGAGCACAAGGTGGTGGCCCCGATGGCCAAGGGACCGCAGTTCGCCTTCGGCGAGGTCGAGTCGGCCCAGGACGTGCAGGCGATCCGGATGGATTACGACATCTCGATCCTGCCGCTCAAAAAGTACCTGTTGCCGACCCACGAGGCCCTGCTGGAGTTCGGCTCCCGGGACCCCGCGACGGCCACCGCCGTCGTCAAGTCCCAGCCGCTGGTGATCCTGGGCGCGCATCCGTATGACCTGCACGCCCTGGCCACGCTGGACGCGGCCATGCGAACCGAGCCCGCCGACGCCAACTACATCGCCCGCGCGGACGCGACGACCGTCATCGGTATGAACATCGGCTCGTACGCGAACGACCAGCAGTTCATGGCCGACATGGGCACCACCGAACCGCCCGAGGGCGCGTTCGACCTGTTCATGACCGACCTGGGCGACCGGTACTACATCGAGTCGGGCCGCCCCAAGGGCGCCGAGATCGTCAAGTACAGCGGCGCCTGCCGCCCGGCCGGAAAGGACGACCACAAGGCCAAGCTCGATTTCGACATGAAGAAGGCCGAGAGCCTCGTCAAGCGGCTGCCCTACAACACCCGGTACCTGCCCGAACTCCTGGACGACAGCTACGACTCGCTGCTGTGGGACGCGATCTCGCGGCGGTGCTTCAGTTGCGGCACCTGCACCAACGTCTGCCCGACCTGCTACTGCTTCGACGTGCAGGACAAGCTCAACCTCGACACGGTCAGCGGCACGCGGCAGCGGCGATGGGATTCCTGCCAGCTCAAGGTGTTCGCCGAGGTCGCCGGCGGCGAAAACTTCCGCGAACACCGCGCCAGCAGGACGCGGCATCGCATGTTCCGCAAGGGAAAGTACATCAACGACCGCACCGGCAAGCTCGGTTGCGTCGGTTGCGGGCGATGCATCCAGCATTGTGTGGCCAAGATCTCCATTCTCGAGGCATTCCAGCAAATTGGCGGCGAAGCCGACCTCAAGGCATAGGAAGGAACAACCATGACACAGACAGCCAATCCAACATCGATCACCAGCCCGTACCTGCCTCGCGTGGGGCGCATCGTGGACGCCCGCAAGTTCACCGATAAGGAGGCGTACTATCGTCTCCAGTTCGACGACGGCGCGGGCATTCACTACACCGCCGGCCAATTCATGGAGGTCAGCCTGCTGGGCATCGGCGAGGCCCCGATTTCCATCTGCTCGGCCCCGGGCCAGCGCGACGACCTGGAGATGTGCATCCGCACCGCCGGCGACGTGACCGGCGCCATCCACAAGCTGGGCGTCGGAGACGCGGTCGGCCTGCGCGGCGCGTTCGGAAACGGATTCGACATGAACAGCGTCGCGGGCAAGGACCTGCTGTTCGTGGCCGGCGGCCTGGGCCTGGCGCCCTGTCGCAGCTTCATCCTGGCCGCCCTGAACGACCGCAAGAAGTTCGGAAAGGTCACGATCCTCTACGGCGCCCGCACGCCCAAGGACCTGCTGTTCGCCGACGACCTGAAAGTCTGGGCCTCGCGCAAGGACGTGCAGTTCCTGCTGACGGTCGATCGCGGCGACGAAAACTGGAAGGGCAACACCGGCGTCATCACCACGCTCTTCCGCAAGATGGAGAAACTCAACCCCTCCAACACCGCGGCCTTCATCATCGGCCCGCCGATCATGTTCAAGTTCGCCGTCCTGGAGGTGCTCGCCATGGGCCTGCGGAAGAACAGCATCTTCTGCTCGCTGGAGCGACGGATGAAGTGCGGCCTGGGCAAGTGCGGACACTGCCAGATCCGCAACGTCTACGTCTGCCAGGAAGGGCCGATTTTCACCTATGCCGAGGTGATGCGGCTGCGGGAAGGCATATAGGAAGGCAATAGGCAACAGGCAATAGGCATTAGGCAACAACAAGAAACAACAGCGAACCGGAGACAACGATATGAGTAAGGCCAGAGTCAGTTTCCATGATTTTACGTGCTGCGAAGGCTGCCAACTCCAGGTCCTCAACTGCGAGGACGAGCTGCTGGGCATCCTGGGCGCGGTGGACATCGTGCAGTTCCGCGAGGCGATCGACAATCGCGAGTGGGAGTGCGACATCGCCTTCATCGAGGGCGCCTTCAGCCGCGAGAGCGACCGCCCGCGCCTGGAGAAAATCCGCGCCAACGCCAAGCTGGTGGTGGCCCTGGGCGCCTGCGCGACCACGGGCGGATTGAACGTGCTCAAAAACTACCGCGGCGTCGAGAAGGCCATGAAGACCGTCTACGGCGACAAGGCCGCGCAGTACGAGACCTGCCCGGTCCAGCCGATCGACCAGATCATCAAGGTGGACGCCAAAATCCACGGCTGCCCCATCCACAAGAGCGAGTTCCTCGAAGTGGTCAAGAGCGTGCTCGCCGGCAGGACCCCGCAGATCCCCGACTACCCCGTCTGCGTCGAGTGCAAGCTCAAGGAAAACGTCTGCCTCTACCACAAGGGCCAGTATTGCATGGGCGTGGTCAGCCGGGCCGGATGCGGCGCCTGGTGCCCCAGCTTCGGCGGACGATGCTACGCCTGCCGCGGCCTGATCAGCGACCCCAACAGCAAGGCCGCCAAGGATGTTCTGAGCGAGTTCGGCCTGACCGTCGAGCAGGTGATGGCCGAGTTCCAACTGTTCAACGGCGCGTACGACGTGGCGAAGGATATGAAATAACGACGTAGTTCGTTTGTAGTGTCGCCGTAAGGCGATTCCGGAAGAACGCTCTTACGAGCGCACTACAAACCAATTACCAATTACGGTTTTTCAACTGGAGACAACAATGGGCAAGAATCTAGACATCAACGTTCACCACGTAACCCGCGTCGAGGGCCACGGAAACATCACCGTCCGAGCCGTTGACGGTAAAATCGAAAAGTGCCAACTCGACATCGTCGAGACGCCCCGCGTCTTCGAGAGCATGATCGAAGGGCTTTCCTGGCGCGACACCAGCCTGCTGACCTGCCGCATCTGCGGCATCTGCTCGGTCGGCCACACCACCGCCAGCATCCAGGCCACCGACGACGCTTTCGGCACACAACTCACACCCGAAGTGCTCGCCCTGCGCAAGCTCATGCTGATGGCCGAGGAAGTCCAGAGCCACGTCCTGCACGTGTACTTCCTGGCCGCCCCCGACGCCCTGGCCGTCCCCAGCGTCATCCCGCTGGCCGCCACGCACCCCGACATCGTCAAGCGCGCCCTCAAACTCAAGAAAATCGGCAACGTCATCTGCGAGGCCGTCAGCGGACGGCACGTTCACCCGATCTCCCTGGCGCCCGGCGGGTTCACCTTCGTGCCCTCCAAGAAGGCCCTGCAGAAAATCAAGGACTACCTCGATAGCTGCGAAGAGGACGTCGACGCCACCGTCGAGACCGTCGCGTCGATCGCGGACAAGTTCCCCAACTTCGAGCGCCCGCGCGAGGACATCAGCCTGACGCACCCCGACGAGTACGCCCTCTACAACGGCGACCTGATGAGCTCCAAGGCCGGCGTGATCGACTACCACAAGTACCTCGACTTCATCCACGAGAAGTGCGTGCCGCACTCGACCTCCAAGCACGTCTACAACGTGGACGAATCGCTGGCCGTGGGCGCGCTGTCGCGGTTCAACAACAATTCCAAGCAGCTCAACCAACGCGGCAAGGCGGCGGCCGAGCGGCTGGGGCTCAAAGCCCCCTGCTACAACCCCTACGCCAACAACTTCGCCCAGACCGTCGAAATCGCCCACTGCTTCGACGAGGCCCAGAAGCTCCTCAAGCAACTGCTGGCGATGGACCTGACCGAGGCGAACCTTTCGCCCAACGTCAAGCCCAGGGCCGGGCGAGGCGTCGGACTGACCGAGGTGCCCCGAGGCACGCTGGTGCATGACTACACCTACGACGCCGCCGGCGTCTGCACCAAGGCCAACTGCGTCATCCCCACCGGAATGAACCTGGCCAACATCGACAAGGACTTCCAGAAGTACGTCCCCGAAGTCATCGAAACCCGCACCCAGGACCAGATCGCGCACGACCTGGAAATGCTCGTCCGCTCCTACGACCCGTGCATCAGTTGCTCGGTGCATCTGCTCAAGGTCAAGTGGGTGTAGCGATTGACGATTGACGATTGACGATTGAATTTGTGGCACCCCCAAGTCTTCTTGGGGGTGTGCTTCGGAACTGGCGAAACAGCGGGCGGCTCGAAAGGGTCGCCCGCTTCATTATGCTCACTTATCCTTCTTGGTCAGCCGAACGTCATCCAAACCCTCGCCAGAATTAGAAAACCAAAGGACCATGCCTGGATAAAAAAGGCCGAAACTGGCTTGGGCATCTTCAAACCTGCTTGGCTTGCCCATCACGGCTTCGACCTGTTCGCGAGACATCCCATACTTGAGTTTGCCGCCGGTGAGTTCATGTATTCGCTTGGTTTGCTCCTCAACGTACTTCTTGTGGGCCATTTCCTTCGCCGCCTCGAGCTTCTTCTGGTTCCCAAGCTCCTTGCGAATCGCGTCGTCGGCCTTGAGAAAGTACCGCTCATACGTCTTGTCCCACTTGACGTCCCCGTGGATGACAATATCTACATTACCATTTCCTTCCTGGTCGGCCCGGATTGAGAACCGCAAGCTGTAGGGGTAGGGCGCCGCCGGCGCGTCTTCCTTACGCTTGACCAGAAGGATCGCGTCCGTATCCTTGTCGCGTGTTATCACCCGTCCGAGAATGTCTTGAAAGGTCTTGCTCGTGTAAGCGGGATCCTTCGGCTCCGCCCCGCCGACAACTCCGAATCCCGCCACGATTGCCGCGATGAGAACATACCTCATGATGTTTCTCCTTCTGATCGAATATATTAGCACTTTATCCTCGTATGGACACGTTCATATTGTTTTCTCAACCGAGTGCTTTCCGCATTGCATGTTAAACGTCAAGTCAACCTTAAGCGTTTTGGTTAGATCATTCTTGCAGATTAGGAATCAATTCCTAATTTGCAAGAATCCGACTTGAATCAAAACACCTTGAACAGATGCCTCTGTCGGCATAAAGTTGCACGCATGAAAGGCTCTATCGACGATTCAAAGCTTCCGGTAAACGACACCACCATGCCACCCCGCGGCGGCCTGTTCACCGGGTACGCGATGGTCGCGATGCTGCTGGCGATTCATTACGCGCTGGCCGTGACCGCCGC
>CAZYDC010000158.1:0-10125 GCA_964646065.1 uncultured Planctomycetaceae bacterium
CGTTAAACATTGCGATCCCGCTCGAAGAATCCTTGTGCGACGAACCGCCAGGGACCTATGGAACTACCGTAAAATAGCGCGAAAAACGCGCAGAATGTGGGTCTTGGATGCATAACATGCTGTATATACAATACTTGCAGATTTACAGGCGGGTTCTAATGGCTTCCGAACAGGTTCTAGTGAGCCGCCTGTGCGTTCTAATGAGCCGCCCGCCCGTTCCGGTGGCTTCCCGGCAGGTTCTAATAGGTTACGAACCACACCGAAAACCCGGATTCTCCCCCGTTTTCCTTCGCCGTTTACCTCTGAGGTCTCCGTGTCCTCCGTGGCCTGTTGTTGTCGTTTCGCCCTGTGCCGGAAAACTTACGCACGGCCGTTCAGAGGTTTATCGTTTGTTCCGGCGATTTTTCTGTTCACTTCCGCCGGTTTCCAGTGTCATAATATCCGAGGCAAATCTTTAACGTCGCCTCATCGTGATCGTTCGACAAAATATACCATAGGTTTCAGCACAGGAAGGATTGTGTATGCGAAGGTCAAGCAGCGTGATGCTCGCGGGCGTATTGACGATGGCGTTCTGGACGCTGGGCTGCGGCGAGGAAGGCAAGGAGACCATTCGGGTCGTCTACGAACGGCAGGCCCAGCGCGAAGTGCCCCAGGGGATTCACCAACTGGCGGTGAACGAATTTTCCGGCGACAGCCAAGGCAGCGAAAGATGGGGGCAGGTCGCCAGCGACAAACTGCTGTCCTCCCTGGAGCAGGGCAACCGCAAATCCAATCGCTTTGTCCTGGTGGACCGCATGGGCCTCAAAAAGATTCTGGACGAGCGCGACTTGCAGACCGCCTTCAGCGATCCGGAGAAGGCCGCCAAGCACGCCGGACAACTAAAGGTCGTTGACGCAATTATTTATGGCGATGTGCTGGCCTCCCACGAGAAAGTTCTTGCCAGCAAGATGAAGCTGGACATTGCCTCGCAGTCCATGAGATCCGTCGAGTACTACAAACTTTGTTGCCAGGTAATTGTCAAGTTTACTATGGTCGACGTTACGAACGGATCCACACTGGCCACAATGAGCACGACCGAAAACTATGATTCGGACAAGGACTCCAAGCAGTCGGGATTCGCAAAGATCCTGGGTCAGCAGAACGGTGAATCGTATCACGAGGTCCTGGGCGTGCTGGTCGACAAGGCCGTGGCGAAGTTCGTCGCCTACATCAGCCCGCACGAGGACAGTGTGATGGTGCCGCTGGCGAAGGTCAAGAGCAAGTCCGGCAGGCGAGGCGACGCTCTGGCGGGCAACGGCGACTACGACGGCGCCCTGAAGGAATACATCGCGGCCATGCAAGAGCAGCCCGATGACGACGGCGCGATGTTCAACGCCGGCCTGATGTGCGAAGCGAAACACGATATGGCCAATGCCGCAAAATTCTACGATCAGGCGTTCCACGCCAGGGACGACGCCCGGTATGCCGAGGCGTTGGCCCGCGTGCGAAACAACAAGGACTAAGTACGTAGCACGGGCATCTTGCCCGTGAGTATCATGGGCGTCCCGCCCATGTCTTTGCTGTTGTCGTTGGTGTTTTTTTGTGCAAACATAGAAACGGAAGAAACAAGAGACCACGGGCAAGATGCCCGTGGGACTCATGGGCGGGACGCCCATGCCACGAAAAAAAAGTGCAAAGGCCGCCCGCCGGGCGGCGTGAATCTACGATTGTTTGAGGAGATAAGAAAATGCGTACATGGGTTCGATTTCTGGTGCTCGCGAGCGTGGCAGGGGCCATCGGCATGGGTTCGCAGTTGCAGGCCGCAGGCGCGGGCGACGCACGAAACGCGCAGGCCAAGTTGCTGGCCATGCGGGCGGCCCGCGTGGATGCGATCCGCAAACTGGCCGAGCGAATCAACGGACTGCAAATCACCTCCAAGACCAAGGTCAGAGATTTTGTCGCCGAGTCCGACACCATTCGCTCGTCCATGGAGGCGTTCCTGAACGGCATGAAGGAAACGGACGTCTCCTACAAGGAAGACGGCACCTGCGAAGTGACGATGGAAGTGAAGCTGGTAACGGTCATCGAAACCCTGAAGGAAATCCACAACCGGTATTACAAGGGCGACCACTTCAAGGCCGACGACTTCGTGGAGATGACGCAGACCAATCAAATCACGGTCCTCAAAGAAACCGGCACCGGCGCTCCGCCGACGGTCAATGACCAGGTTGGCGAGACCACGGTGATTCCGGAAAAGGGTCTGGGTACCTCGATCGGCTGGGGACCCAAGGCCAGGAAGTATTGGATGGCGAACGTGAAACCGCAGGGCCGGCTGCTGGCCTTGCGGGCCGCCCGGCTGGAAGGCATGCGCCGCCTGGTGGAGCGAATCGCCGGAACGCAGATCAACTCCGACACGCTGGTCCGCAACTTCGTGACAGAGAGGGATGACATCAACTCCCTGGCCAGCGCGATGCTGAGGGGCGCTCGCGAGCAGTCTGTGACGTACCACGACGACGAACCCGTGGTCGAAATCGAGATGGCCGTGACGCTCGAAACGGTCTGGGAAACCGTCAAGACCTGGTCCGAGGCCCACTACAAGGGCGACCGGGTCAAGCTCAAGGAATTCGAGGAACGCTGCCAGCATACCGAGCGCAAGGTTATTTGCGAAACCGGAATGGGCTGTGTCGGCGAGGACCAGATGAAGACCGAGGCGCCCGCCGAGGTCATGGCCACCGCGACGGCAGCGCAGGGCTGGCCGGCTGCTGTCAGCGAAACCGGAACCGCCGCCGTCGATACGGTGAACCCCGACAAGGCGCAGGCCAAGCTCATGGCCCGCCGGGCCGCCGAACTCGACGCCCGCCGCAAGCTGGGTGAGAAGATCGACGGGTTGGAAGTCCGCTCTCACACCTCCGTCAAGGATTTTGTCGCCAAGCATGACAGCATCAAGACGGCCATGATGACCTATCAGCAGGGCGCGTATGTCGTGGAAGGTTCCTACAAGGAACTCGACGACGGCACCATCGAAGCCACCGTGGCCATCGACACCGCTCCGCTGTGGGACACGATCATGAAGTACGAGCGCACCACCGTGACCAAAGGCAAGAGCGGCGACGAATAGGCCGATTCCAAACGTAGCATGGGCATCCTGCCCATGAGTATCATGGGCGTCTCGCCCATGTCTTCGCCGTTGTTGTTATTGTTGTGTCAAAGAAGAAATAGAAGAAATAAACCAGACCGTGGGCAAGATGCCCATGGGACTCCCGCCGCGGCGGGCTACTAACCGAAGGAGTCCGTAATGTTCAAGAAGATGATGGCGATGCTTGTGGTCGTGGCGATGCTGGGCGTGCTGCCGATGCTCTCGGGCTGCCAGGACAAGAAAACGATTCATACCGAAAGCACGACCAGCAGCCCGGGCGAGGAGCACACGGTCGTTGAATAGTCCATCGCGATTCTCCAAAGCCGCCGGCGTATTCGCAAGATCGCCGGCGGCGTTGAAATGGTCCGAAAAACCGTCGTTCCCACAAATGCGAGAGGTTGCCTTATGAGGAAACTACTGTCGTGCGTGCTGGCCGTGATGCTGGCCGGGGCTGTGATGGCCAGGATCGCCGCCGCCGAGAAAGAAGAAGTCGTCAGCAAAGAGGGCAACCTCGTGACGATCCGCGTCACCGGCGCGGGCATCGATAAAGAGTCGGCCGAACTCGACGCCAAGCGCAAGGCCGTCGAAAAGGGCGCCGGGTCGATCATCGACTCGCGGAGCGAGGTCAAGGACTTCACGCTCATCAAGGACACGATCCTGGCCCGGTCCACAGGGTTCATCCAGTCCAGCAAGGTCATCTCCAGCAAGGAAATGGAGGACGGCACGTTTGAGGTCCGCATCGAGGCCGTCGTCTCGATCAAGGGTGTCGACGACATGTGGGGGGCCGTGCAGGAGATGCTCAAGGCTCACGGCAGGCCCAAGATCATGGTCTTCATCAACGAGAGGATCGACAAGTACCCCGTCGAAACTTCCACCGTCCAGACGAAGGTCGAGGACTTGCTGCTCCAAAGCGGCTTCCTGCTGGTGGACAAGGACCAGATGAAGGACATCGACCAGAAGGACCTTGCGGCCGCCATTGCCGAGAACAAACCGGAGAAGGCGCAGGCCATCGCCAAGAGGTTCGGCGCCCAGATATTCATCAAGGGCTCGGCCAACGCCGATCGCGGAAATGACAGCCGGATCGGAGGGGTGGACCTGGCGACCTATGAGGGCGAGGCGAATCTCCGCGTGTTCCGATCCGACACCGGCCAGGTCATGGCCACCGTCGCGGGCGTCTCCACTCGCGGCGTGCAGCGAGTTCCCAACAGCGCCGCCAAGCAGGCCCTGGACCTCCAGGCCAAGCGAGTCTCGCCGGAACTTCAACTTAAAATTCTCACGTTCTGGCAGGACGTGCTATCCGGCAGGGGCGAGTTGAAACTCGAAATTTCCGGCGTGACCTTCAAGCAGTACCAGACCGTCAAGAAGGCCCTCAAGGAAATCAAACAGATAAAAGACCTGACCATCGAGTTTCACAACAATAACGTTGAGGCCTCGATCCAGTCGGATGTCGGCGCCGAAAAACTCGCCGAGACCATCAGCGACGCCGTCAAAGGGCTGGACATCGAGGACGTCTCCGCCAACGTGATCAAGGCGAAGTACAAAGAAAAGTAACATGTAGCATGGGCATCTTGCCCATGAGTCTCACGGGCGTCCCGCCCGTGTGTGTTTCGGTTGCTGTTGTCGTTGTGCCAAAAGAGATAAAGAGGAAACAACAGACATGGGCAAGATGCCCATGAGACTCATGGCCAAGATGGCCATGCTACGGCTTTACCAGCTTGCATCGCTGGCCGATTTGGAATTCTCCGGGCTGCCCCGCGACGATGGCGGCCTGGGAGCATAACGATTCGACGCTGCTGATCTGCACACGCCCAACGACCTTTCCTCCGCGGCGGCCGATGATGTCGCCGGTGTCGGGGTCGAGGATCGCCTCGCCCGTCTGGAACACGTCGTAATACTCGCCGGATTGGACGCGGCGGTCCTGCCCGCCGTTGATGACCACGGTGCGGTCCTGCCCGATCATCGCCAGTTTGGGTTCCCACGGCTGGGCGGCGATGGTGTGGGTGATTTTGCGCACGGCCCTGTCGATGACGCTGGCGGTGGCCCGGCCCAGCGGGGTCTGGTGGAACTGCGAACCGCCGAACCCTACGCCCTTGTAGCTGGCCTGGGAGCTCATGTCGCCCGCCCGCACGGACTCCTCAATGCTTTCGGAGCAGATGATCTGCCCGCTCTCCACGTCCACCACGTACACGATGATTCCCATAACGGCGTGGTTGCCGCCGCCGAAAATGTCCCAGCCGCCGGTGCCCGCCCACCCGGTGCCCGAGGAGACCGGGTTGAAATCCGTCACCGTTCCTTTGATGAGGTACTGCACGTTCTTCATCCGTCCGGCCGCAGCCCGATTCTGCGACCGCGTCTGCCCGTCGTGTTGGAGTTTGAATTCTTCTTTCAGCGAGCGCAGTTCCGCCCGTTCAAGCACTTGGTATCGGCCGCTGGCGACCAGGCGGTCCACCAGGATGTCGGCCATGCCGTTGCCCAGGTCCCAGCCATTGGGCGAGGCCCCGGCGTGATTCTCGAACTTCATCACGGCGACCGTCGGCTTGACCAGGGAGTTGTCCGTCGGCCAGTTGAACAGGCCGGTCGAGTCGCACCCGCTGCAGCAGAGAATTGCCCGGAGAGCCACAGACGCTAAGATTACGCATCGTAAGTTTCGCATGAGTCTGTTATCGGATACGCCAAGCCCAAAGGTTTACCCCTACGCGGCGATGGTTTGCCCCCTCCCCGATATTCGGCGGCAGCGATTCACACGTTATGCGGGCCTTGGAGCTTTTTCACTTTGCCTGGCGGCAGGTAGTTTTGCCCTGTGACGACACTTTGTCCCGTTTTTTGTTCCAACTCGAGGCGGGCTTTCTTGGCGATGTTCCCGCCGGTTTTTGCGGCGGTCGCATTTTCATCCATGCCGGTGGCATTGTCCGTCTCGGCGATCTGCCGGGTGGAAAGTTCAGCCAACGCGGTGAAGATCAATTCCGCTTCGCTCATGTGGTCGCGAAGATTCTGGGATTCGAGTCCTTTGATGGCCTTGTGGTCTTGAACGGTAACGCCGGACCATTCCTGATGGATGATATTGGTCAAGATGGCGTATTCTTCACCTTCCTTGACTTCGTGGTCGGCCCAGTAGTCGGTGAGCTTGTTGCGGGTCTCCTGGCCGCTCATGCGATGCTGAATCCACTTTTCGCTTCGACCGTGTTTTTGCCAAGTTTCCCGAGCACGGTCGAGGGCTCGGGCGGGGTCGGCCATCTCCTGCATCCGTTCATAACCCACTTTGGCCAGCCAGAGCTTGATCGGCTCGGCCTTGGGGCTCGGGACGCTCTGGACCAAGCGCAGGAGGGTCTCGGCGCTGGCGACATCGGTGAGACGCTGCTTCCCGTCACTCGCCGCCATTTTCAACTGGTAACAATTTGTTACCAGTTCACTTCCTTCTTTAGACAATCGGCCCTTTAGAACCTTCCAATACTTCCTGGACGCTTGATAATCCGGCTGTTGGATCAACACTCCGATGATGTCCACGACCGAAAACCACCACGTTTCTGTTTTCTCGTCGTAAACGCGACGGATTCGATGACCCTCAAAAATGGCTAGGTCCCTTTGCATACGTGAAGTCCTTTCGTTTCATCCGCGGCGGGCAATTTCAGTCGGTGACAATTTGTCACCGACTGACTGCCTTCCTTTCTCAACCGCTCTTTCAGCTTGTTCCAATACTTTCTAGCCGCCTGAAAATCGGTTTGTTGCGTTAGCAGCCCGTTGAAAAAGGCCATCCGGCGTAGCATGGGCGTCTCGCCCATGAGTCGCATGGGCATCTTGCCCATGTTCTTGGGCATTTGCACGGGCGGGACGCCCGTGAGACTCATGGGCAAGATGCCCATGCTACTTTTTCAACGGGCTGTTAGCACTTGAACGATGTCCACGACGGAGAAGTACCATGTCTGGGTCTTCTCATCATAGAGTCGTCGAATCTCGTGTTGCTCAAACAGAACGGGCAAAACTTTCATACCCCGTCTCCGGTCACTTTGATTTTTGGCTGTTTTTTTCCAGGTATTCGGCGGCCGCGATCACGGTGGGGAAGCTCTCGATGGCCGTCAGCACGTAATGGGTGGTCGATTCGTCCCGCAGCGGGCGGATTCGCAGAAAATCGGGGTCGTGCGAAAGCCCTCGTAATTCGGCCAGGCTCTCGTAGGCGATGATCCCGCAATACTCCTGCATGCAGTCACCCATGTAGATCATCCTCGTCAGGCCGTACAGCAACACCTTCGCGCCGTAACGGTCCAAAATCGGCTGGACCGCTCGCAGGTACTGGGCGTAGGAGTTCTCTCGCCCGGGAATAATGTCGAACAAATTCAATACAACGATCAAGGCGGATCTCCGTATTAAAGTTGATTACCAAACTACGCTCGGCGAGAAGTTTTTTCAATAGGCAAGATCGTCGCCGAAAAAGGCCTTGACATTATCGCCGTTCTGGTCGAATCTAATGTACTGCCGTTGCGGCGACGAAGGCCGGCGGCGAAAAACTTTACGTGGAAAGCCCTCAATGAAATCGCAACGTCGTCACGAACTGCAATACAACGAACTCGGTCAGTCGCTCACCAACCTGATCGCGTGGGTGAAGAAATACAGCAACTTCCTGGCCTGGGGCCTGCTGCTGGCGGCCGTGGTGGTGCTGGTGGTGGTGTTTTTGAATCGCTCCGGCGAAAAGAAGTTGGCGGAGCGGCAGAACGATTTCGATCACGCCGTGACCGCCTCGGACCCGGATGTCAGGCTCAACGGCCTGATGAAGATCGCCGACGAGCAGGGCGACAAATTCCTTACGGCTCGGGCGACGCAATTGGTGGCCGACGAGTACTCCAGCAAGATTATTGCGGGACAGGGCAAGGCTTCGCCGGAGGAATTGAAGCAGTTCGCCGCCAAGGCGAAAGACTATTATCGGAAGCTGATCAAGGATTTTACGGAGTACCCGTCGATGGTGGCCCAGGCGCACTTCGGCCTGGCCAAGTTGGCGGAAAATGAGAGCGACTTCGACGCGGCGGCCGCGGAGTTTCTTGCGGCCAAGAAGTCCAGCCCGCCGGATTACCCGGTTCTGGCTTCCGCGGAGGAAGGGCTTAAGGAGATCGCGACCCTTCGGCAGGAAGTGAAGTTTGCGACCACGGCGCCGGCCACCCAGCCGTCCTCGGCCCCGGCGGCAACGCGTCCGGCGGCAGCTCCGGCCGAAAAGCCCGCGCCCGCTGGCGCCACCAAACCAGCGCCCGCGACGGAGCGGGGCAAGTAGGGTCCGAGCGGAATTTTGAAAGATTTCTGAAAAAAGATTGATTTGTGTTCACGAGTTTCTACGATACTAGACAACTGTTCATTGCTGCGTGCCGCGGCGGAAGCGGTGCGTTACCAGAAAAGGCCTTAGGAAAAACCAGTATAACTGGGAGGTAGTTTGGCATGGCAGACTTGCAGGTGTTAGCGGATGCGTTGATTAAGGGCGATCGAAACAAGGTAGTCGAGTTGACCAAGCAGGCGTTGGCCCAGAATGTGCCAGCGGCCGACGTGCTCAACAAAGGTTTGATCGCGGGCATGAGCGTCGTTGGCAAGCGGTTCAAGGCCAACGAAGTCTACGTGCCGGAAGTCCTCATCGCGGCTCGGGCGATGAAGGGCGGAATGGAAATCCTTCAGCCGGCACTGGTCAAGGCGGGCGTGCAGCCCCTGGCGACCGTGGTGCTGGGCACTGTCAAGGGTGACCTGCACGACATCGGCAAGAACCTGGTCGGCATGATGCTGACCGGCGCCGGGCTGAAGGTCGTGGATATCGGCACGGACGTCCCGCCGGAGAAGTTCGTCGAGGCCGCCAAGGCGAATAACGCCAAGGTTTGCGCGATGAGCGCTCTGTTGACGACCACCATGCCGCAGATGACCGAAGTGGTCAAGGCACTCAAGGCCTCCGGCCTGAGCGTCAAATCGATGATCGGCGGCGCGCCGGTCACGCAGAGCTTCGCCGACGAAATCGGCGCCGACGGCTATGCCGCCGATGCGGCCAGCGCTGCCGACAAGGCCAAGGAATTGGTCGGCGCGAAGTAGGCCTCGGGGCTTACCGCCAACGTGGTATAATCCAGAGCAGCCCGCAGGGCGGCTTGATGGCATGGGCTGATGTGGCCCTGTCCGGTCAGGTTGCCCTGTAGGCTGCTTATTTTTTGCGTGGGTGGCAAGGCGGGCCACCCATCAATTTTGGAGAACCTGTGGCCAGGGACCGAGTGGCTGTCTTCATTGTGGAACGTGGGCGCGTGCTGCTCATGCACCGGCACAAGGCCGGCATGGAGTATTACTCGGTGCCCGGCGGCAAGATCGAGCCGGGCGAAACCCCCGAGCAGACGGGCGTGCGGGAAATCCACGAAGAAACCAGTATCAACGTGCAGGCCGCGCGTCTGTTGGGCACCCTGCGGAACCAGGGCCGAACCGAGTATTACTTTTTGGCCGAACGCTTTGAAGGCAGCCCCGAACTCGGCGGGCCCGAGCTCCAACGGCAATCGCCCGAAAATCATTATGAACTGGAGTGGGTCGAGGCCGCGCGCGTGCCGAGCATCGATCTCATGCCCCCGGACATCCGAAGTATCTGCGCAGACCTGGCGGCAGGGCGAGCGGGCAAGGAACCCTGGTTGTAGGATAGTCTCGCGCACAAACGGATGAATCGGGGTGCCATGCCCAAGTCTGCGCGGGCATGTGGGCACAGGGCAGACATGCCCGCGCAGACTTGGGCATGGCACCCATAAACGGAGCAGAATGTCACTCGCGGAAGACGAATTTGACGAAGACCTCGACCTGCCGGAAGCGGTATCTCCGGCGCCAGTGTTGGAGGAAGGGCTGGAGGCCATTGAGACGCCGCTGGGGGCCGAGGAGGACGGACTGGCGCACGTCCGCATCGACATCCGAAAGGTGCTGCCGGGCCGGCGACTGGACAAGTATCTCGCCGGGCGCATAGGCAAGACCATGTCGCGGACGGCCCTGCAAGGATACATCCACGAGAGCAACGTTACCGTCAA
>CAZYDC010000159.1:0-9977 GCA_964646065.1 uncultured Planctomycetaceae bacterium
AGGCTGACCCATGACCGCCGCGAAAATTGGGACAGTCCCCCGTGAACGGTTACGTAGGCGGCTCCGCGACTGGCAGACGGCGAGAATTCAAGAGCAGGCACTTGACCTCGGCCCCGTCGCGGCAACAATTCTTGACGGCCGTTCGGCCTCTGATCAAAAGAGATCATTCTCTGATCACAAGAGTTCGTTCTTGGGGGCGGAGCTCCGGGCTCCGCCACACCGCGTCACGGCGCGATCAGCGCCTGCATGAACGCATGGGCCGCCCGGGCCTCGGCCGCGAGCTGCGCGCGATCGCCGGGCGCGAGGGTTTCGAGGAGGATCGGTCCGCTGGTGAAGCCTCCCTGCTTGAGGTTCGCCAGCACCGCGCGGAAATCGACCTTGCCTTCGCCCGGGTTGACCATCACGTCTTTCGGCGGACGGAAATCCTTGATGATCAGGCCGGAGACGATGCCGCCGACGGCCGCCGAATCCCGAGCCGGATCGATCTGGCCGCCGGAGTAGAAGAAGATATTCCCCGGATCGTAGTACAAGCGGAAGTTCTTCCGGCCGACCTTGTCGATCAGCTTGCGGCACTCTTGTCCTGTGGCATTGCTGCCGCCGTGGGGTTTGATGGCAAGTTCCATCCCCTTTTCCGCGGCGTAGGGGCAAGCCTCCTTCACGGCCTGATAATACGCTTCTTCGCGCTTCTGGTCGGTCCCGCCGATGAGCAGGTTTCGGGCGCCGACGATCGCGCAATAATCGATCAGCGTGTGCAGGTGCCGGACCGTGTCGTCCACGGTCTTTCCCACGTCGAACACGCCGAAGACCGAGAGCACCTGCAACCGGCGCTGCCGGACCTCGCCGGCGATCTTCTCCACATCCTCGGGCTTCAATTGGAGGTTGATGGGAAAGTACATCCCCCGCTTCGACGGGTCGGGCGAGCGGGAGGTCATCAGGCCGATGCTGCGGAAGCCGGCCTCGACGATCATGTCCAGGGCCGCCGGCAGCTCGAACTTGTCGAAGGGGCGGGTGTAGGCGGCGATGGTATAGGGAGGGTTTTCCCCCGGGGCCATCGCCGACGCCGCCGACGGCAGTTGATGAGCCGCCAGGCCCGCCACTGCGGAGAGTGTCGTCCGGCCGAGAAAACTACGCCTTGTCAGTCGATCGAGAGGGGGCATGTGAAAACTCCTGGCCTGAAAGAAACGTTCAACCTCGCCTGTCTATCATCCCTGTAGTTTTGAGAAACGAACGACGGTCGATGTCGCTCGAACCGCCGGCTCGGCAAATGGCGGTCTCAGATTTCCCACGGTGCCCGCATCGGGCGGTCCAGCAGCCGGTTGGCCGCCTCGTCGTTCACAAACACCTGTCGGACCGGGTCCCAGGTGAGCTTGCGTCGCAGCTTGATGGCGATCTGCTCAAGGTGGCAGAGGGCATCGGAGCGGACGCCGACGTCGATCGGAGCGGCGGGCCGAGCGCGGCCTTTCACCGCGTCGATGAAATTCACGTGGTGATTGTCGCTCTTGAAGAGCCGCACTTCGTTGGGGCCGATCTTCACCTTCAGCAACGATTGGGGGCTGGCGTCGATCTTGGCGCGGTCGACGTGGACCCACCCCGCGCTGCCCAGGAACAACACGCCATGGCCGTAACCGCCGACCTGCAACGGGTGCTGCCGGGCCGTGTTGTCGTCCATGTGAATCAGCGTCACGCCGTTGGAGTATCGGTTCCTGACTTGCCAGCTCACCGCGCAATCGGTCAGCATACCCTGGGGAAACACGCCCGTGCCTTCGATTTCCGTCGGACCGCTGAGCTCCGTGCCGTTTCCCCACTGCGCGACGTCGAGGTGGTGGATCCCCCAGTTGCCGATCATGCCCATGCAGTAGTCGGAAATGCAGTACCAGATGCTATAGCCGCCCCAACCCTGGCCTTGCGCCCATGGGCGGCAGCGCTGGTAACAGTAGGGGGCCATCGGCGCCGGGCCGAGCCACAGGTCGTAGTCCAGCTCCTTGGGAACCGGCTCGCTGGGCTGCTTCGGGCAGGTCCAACTCCCGGGCACGCCCACGAGGATCGTTTTCAACTGGCCGATCTTCCCGTTGCGCACCAGCTCGCAAGCCTGGCGGAACTTGCCGCTGGACCGCTGCTGGGTGCCAAACTGGAACACCACGCCGCTTTGTTTCACCGCCTTGTGGACGGCCTGGGCGGCGCGGAAGCTCCAGCCGATGGGTTTCTCGCAATACATGTGTTTCTTCTGCCGCGTCGCTTCGAGAACCATCAGCGAATGCCAGTGATCGGGCGCGGTGATTTGCACGGCGTCGATGTCCTTGCGGGCCATCAGCTCCCGGAAGTCCCCGTACACCGCACAGTCCTTGCTCCCGTAGGCCTCATCCACCGACTGTTTGGCCTGTAGTCGCTGAGTCTGATGCACGTCGCACACGGCCGCGACCCGCACCTCCGGATTGCCGCGGAAGGCGCGCATGTTTCCCATGCCCTGGATCCCCAGGCCGATGCACCCCATCACCACGCGATCTGACGGTGCAACCGTGCCCGCCCTACCCAAGGCCGACGCGGGCAGGATTGTCGGCAGGTTGAACGCGCCCGCCAGGACCGCCGAGCGGCCGAGGAACTGGCGACGACTGATACGTTTGCAACTGGTTGGCCGTTCGGTAGTCATGGCTGGTCTCCGTGGGCAAGCGTTGTTCGGCGCCGGGCGCCGGCGGGATCTCGTTTCACTCCGTGGGGTGCCATCGGAACGTTGTTCGTCGCGGCATCCAGGCTGGTTGATCGCGTCCGCGGAAGCCGACGGCGACCAGGGCGACCTCCCGACCCCTGTGCCTATCATTAACTCCGTACCGAGCCGGTGTCAAGGATTTCGGCGTGCATCGCTGGTTCATCGCTACCGTTCCGCGCGTGACAGTGAAACGGCCCGATCCCGGAGGGTTCCAGGCTTCTTCGTGGCCATTGTCCCGGTCGCCACCCAATGCGACTTGTGTCCAATCGGCGTAACCGTTCACGGGTCGCCCGGGGACGGTTACCGCTCCTTGTTGTCGGAAGCGGGTAGCTGGTATATACTGGCCGGTCTCCGAACCGGAACCGATCTTTTGTGCGGAGGTGTGCGATGAAGAAGTCTCCGATCTGGTGCGTAATGCTTGTGGTCCTTGCGGGAGGTCGCGGGCGGGAAGTGACTGCGGCTCTTCCACCCCAACAGAACTCCCGTGCGGCGAAAGAGGAACTCTCGTTCGCTCTCGCCCCGGGAATGAAGCTGGAAGCCGCTCGCAAGCAGCGGATTCTCGATCCCCGGTTTGAAGCCACGAAGAAGGAATTGAGCGAACAGATCAAATCCGGCAAGCTCCCTGAAGCTAAAGCCTCCATGTGGGGCTTCAATAAAGAAGACGCCACGGAGTATCTTCAGGCGGCGATAGACTCCGGTATCAGGAAACTCGTCGTCGACAATACCGGCAACGACTGGATTCTCAACCGCACGATCGTTCTGACCTCGCGCCAGGAGGTCGTTCTTGAGGACGGCGTGACCGTCCGCGCCAAAAAAGATTGCCATCACGGCGTGGGCGACGCGCTCTTCCGCGCCCGAGGAGTCGCAAATGTCGCACTACGCGGCATCGGGAATGTCCGGCTTATCATGAATAAGAAGGACTACATGGATCCGAAGCTTTATAAGGGGGCGCTCGGAGGGCGGCATGTGCTGACTGTTTCCGGATGCAATAACGTGTTGGTCGAAAACATTACCTTCAAAGAAGCCGGCGGCGATGGCATCTACATCACTGGCGGCACGACCGATATGGTCGTTGACCACGTTGTATGCGACGGCAATTACAGACTCGGAATGGCGGTGATCTCAGCCAAGAACCTGACCGTCAAGAACAGCCGTTTCATCAATGCGCGTGGCGGATCGCCGGAAGGGGGCATCGACTTCGAGCCGAACGTCAAGAACGAGATGCTTGTCAACTGCCTCGTCGAAAACTGCATATTTGAGAACAACGTACGAGGCGCAGGCATAAGCATCTCCCCGAATCATATCGATAGGAGCTCCGCGCCGGTCTCCATCACGGTCAGAGGCTGCAAATTCAGAAACAATGCGCTCAGTATGTTCCTCTACCCGACAAGGGGACATCAATTCACCTCCTCCACCGGAACGGTCGACATAATCAACTGCGAACTTGGCAACGTGATCCAGATCGCCAATCCGGTCGATGACGGCGTACTGATCCGTTTCAAGGATTGCGTCGGAATCAACCCGGACCCGAAGAGCGGTCCCTATTTCGACGTCCGTTCCAGAGACACCAAAGGCAGGCGAGTCGGCAATATCAAGTTCGAAGCGTTCCTCATTAAAGATGATGTGCCGGACCGCGCTCCGATCGCCATCAGATACCTCGGCGCAGGTGATGTCTCCGATGCCATTACCGGCGACATTGCCATCGAACGCAACGGCAAGCGGGAGAAGGTCGATCTTGGGGGATATGTCAAGGAGAGACAGAAGTATTTCCGCAAGATCAATGAGCAGATCCCAGCCCAGCTGGATCTTGCTTCACTCAGAATCCCGGCAAAGGACGCTGAAAGGGTCGGCAACAGCGGCTTATATCTGCGCGGAGATTCGACCTTCCTGCAATACGCGGAGGAAGGCAAGCCGGTCACGGTCAATGTCCGTATCTTGAAGTCAGGCTACGATGCCGCCGGAACAGTGCAGGTGATCGATCCTGGCGGCAAGAATGCCGGCGCGCCATACAAGATACCGTGCGACAATAAGCCGGTCGCAATCACATTCACGCCTGGAAAGACCGGTATCTACAAGATCGAAAGCCGGTCGATCAACTGCCTGGACATCTCTTCATCGCACCGAGGCAGCGGACTGTATGTGCCGGATCCGTTCCTGACATTCCTGATGCCGAACGGAAAGCTCTATCTCAGAGTTCCCGCCGGGGTCCAGGAGTTTACGGTCGGAGTTTCGGCAGATGCCGGATCGAACGTCTCGCTTTGCGATCCTTCAGGCAGAGCGGTGCGGACGGAAAACGGCATCCGGTCCATGACGCTCTTCACCGGAAGCCGCAGCGATGCCTCAAAAGATGAAGTCTGGAGTCTTAGGTTTTCGAGATCGATCTGGGAGGTCACGCTTCGCATCTATAAGCCGCTGACTCCGGTCGTTTCGACAAACCCTGACGTGCTCTTCAAATAAGCGTTGTTCGAGCCCCGGGGGCGTGACAATGGTTGCGTGCTGACGTTGGGCGAAAAGCGTGCCTACATTGCGGGTGACACCGAGGACACCCCCGCGATGCGGGCGCTGAAGAGCATCGACGTCGCCTTCCTGCCGATGAACCTGCCGTACGCGATGAGCGTCGAGAAGGCGGCGGATGCGGCATAGAGCGGGCGACATGATTTGGCAAAGGAACCCCTGATGCAGGTGTGCAGACCAAGCGTGGCCCATCGGATGCTGCGTGCGAGCCGTCGAACGATTGTCGTGGCCATGTGCCTGGCGACGGTCGCTCTGCCGGCTGAGCGTGGCGGCTGTGCGGTTCGGTCCGGACGGCAGGCTGGATGCCATGGCCGCGGGAGGCCTGAAGTCGTTCAAGGTCAGTAACCTGACGATCGAGCTTGCCGAGCGTGCCGACGTGGCAATCTGGCACGACACGGATGGCCAGTGGCATGGCATTCTCCAGGATCTTGACGGGCCAGTTCCGGAGCCGCTGGAAAGGATCACCACAAAGTGGATACGCCTGACCGTGCCGGCAAGGTTGGCCACGGAATCGCGTGTGACGAAATAGGTCTCTCCGGGCGACGAAACCCGACTTCCAATTATGCCTGCTCCTGAACGTATCGTCATCACCGGGGTTAGCCGAGGGCTGGGCCGGGCGCTCATCGAACTGCGTCTCCGTTACCCATCCCCGAACCGCTTCCGGGTAGTTGACGTGAGCCAAGAGTAACCGTTCACGGGGGACTGTCCCAATTTTCGCGGCCTTTCTCCCGCAACACGGTACTTTGACCAACGCCGCGGCAACACGGGCGAAATAGTGCTACCAATTTGCGACCAATCGAGGTTCAAGAAACAGAAAAAGGACTCACGACCCATCGTCGTAAGTCCTTTTCCCACTTAGAGTACCGGAGGTCGGACTTGAACCGACACCCTGTTGCCAGGACTGGATTTTGAGTTTGGGGCGTTGGGTTTTCGCAACTCGTTGTCCTGGTTATGGATGCGAATGCTAGTCCCGTTGTGACAACAGGTTGCGCCATGAAAAATGTTCGCCGTGTTCGTGGATGTTCGCCGTCCGAGAACATTTAGAACGTCATTTCTTGTGAATTCACAAACGCACTCTGGTCGCTGTAGAGCGACAATTACTTTTCCCGGCTGAGGACAATTAGAATTCCCGGGTGAAGGCGGCTGATGGTTGTCGGGTAGACTATCGCAAGTCTCCGTGGGAGGGGGACTTGCGATGGTCACGGATGAGCAGACAAAGCGGTTGTGGCAAGCGTTGTCCTTCTTTCCCAAGTTACTTGACACAATCTTCTCTTCTTTCGTCCGGGATGCCGTTCCCGGAAACTATATCGCTATACCGAGGGGTGTTGACAGGCTTGTGCCAGTGACGTATCGTGCCGTGCCAGGCGATGGAGCGCTGGTGTCGGACTGAGTAACGTCAGCGCAATGGACGCGATAATCAACGCTCCCAAGATCCTCCCGTAGAGGGGGTGCCCAATGTCACGCAGGCTATTCGGTGGCACGCAGGTTGCTTTCGTTGTGTGGGGCGCTCTGGGAGGTGGGCTCACGCTGCTCGCCCAATCTCCAGGGTCTGGCCCCGTGCCACTTCACGAAACGCAAAGGCCAAAGGGGAATTTGGGGCCCGGTGAAATCCTTATCCAGCAAGGCGAAACGGCGCTGAAGGCGCACGACGCCGATCGAGCGCACGAGTTGTTCCAGAAAGCGGCAGCTTACATGAACGAGTTGAATCCGCAGACGGCTCAACGACTCCAAGAACACCTGCAGTCGCTACCGGTGCGGAAGTCGGCGCGGAAATACGAACAGGGTGCCGAGACGCCCAGGCGAGACCGCAGGTCCTTGAAAGAGGTGTACAAACAGGAATGCCTCAATTGCCTCGTCCAGAGCCGTAGCGTGCAGGACGTTAAGTCCTTGGAAAAGGTGTCCAAGCCCGCTACCGTCCACCTCAGCGAGAGGATTAAGCGCCAGCAAGAACTCGCCGATAAGGCTTGGCAGCTCATCCAAGAGGAGAGGCAGGCCCTCGGCAAAGACAAAAGAGTGGAGGCCCGCGAACTGCGAGAACGACTGGAGGCGGTCGAAGGTGAACTATGGCAAACGTTTGAGTCCCGTGTCGTCCGCTCTGTTGCGTTCTCTGGATTGAGATTTTGGCCGCAGCGGGTCAGCCCTCAGGTTGCCTTCGTTGGTCCGGATGGTATGGGGGTCCAGTGGGACGTCACCGCCCCGGGACGTTTCGACTCGAAGCCGTTGGTTGCCCCCAGCCGGCAGGACTTCGTGCCGGGATACACGTACCGCCTGAAGCTATCAAACATAGCGGGCCGGGCCGGCGTCGAACTGTATCCGACCTTGGAAATCGCTCCGGTCCTGCCGCGGACCGAGGTATTCCTGGCTCATAATCCCATTCCTATCCAATTCACGGAAGAGAACTTCGACGAGGTCCTGAGCGGCCATTTCGTGACCAAAGTAATCTATCTGCCCCACCCGGAGTTCCTGGAACTGGGCTTGCCAGGCATCGAGAATTTGTACAGCAGGCGGCTTGATCTGGAGGCCGATCCAATCATTGAAGCGGATTGTCGGGGGACTATCGTAGCTATCGTCCGGTTGGGTGCCAAGGACATGGAGACTCCGTCGCAAGTGCGCGATGTTCCGCCGACGTTGCCGCTCCATGCCTCATCCAGTTCTGGCCCGCCGCTGCCGATGATCCCCGCGTTCACGGTGTCAGTGCCCAGCCAGGATCCGCAAATTGAGCAACCCCGTAACCACGTGCAGCAACCACGGCGCGAAGTCGATCGCCCCAAAGGCTTGATTAAACTCCCAAAGGCGGTTCCAGCGGTGCTGCCCACCCTGACGTGGCCGTCCGATACCAAAAGCGCTCCATTACCTGGCACGCCGAGGACGGAAGCGTTACCAAAGTGACCGGTGTAGGGCTCGCATACCTCAAAGCCCCGCCACACCTGCTGCGGTTGTTATTGGTGTCGCTTGATATTCCTTGGTCCGCGCGTCGAAGCAGACATCCTTTGTGAGGGCCTTGCCTGTTCCTCGCCGCCTACTTCAATCGCCGGTAGACGTTCAGCATGCATTGATTATCTTTTGTTGACGAGAACTCCTTCGGTCGACTCGATTCGGGAGGTGGTGACGGCGACAGCTTCGAGTAGCAGATTGTCAGGCGCTCACCGCCAACCTCATAAATCCCCAGGGCGTTTCCTTTGTGTCCGGTCGTGAATACGAGACCGATTCGTCTTGGGCGGGCAGAAGAATCGACCGTGTAGGTGCCGGCCCGTAAGTCCTTGTCGGCTCTGGACACCGAGAACTTGCCGCTAGCGAGCGTCATAACGTAGCCCTTGATCAGTTCCTCCGAGTCTTTCTCCCCAAACGTCTCAGACGAGACGACCTTCCAGCGGCCTTCGATTGTCGACTCCCTCTCATCCGAGTTGGTCTGCGCCGATAGGATGCCTGTGGCGAACAACACCCCAAATAGGTTGACGCCAATTACCTTCCACACGTTTGTCGATATTGATCTCGCCTCAGACATGAGAACTTCCTCCCTCGCAATTCTTTGTGGATAGAAAGCAGTGGCTTTGGTTCTCACCAAAGAAGCCGTAACCGGTGGCGACAGTCTACGCCAGGGCAGACACCCCCCCGCAATAGCCGAACATAGCGAACGCAACGGCCTTCCGGGCGGTGTGTCCCCATTTCCGGTCGTCGGTGCCGTCGTGGGGCAATGGGCTTCCCTGATCTCCTCACTCATCCACCCCGTGAACTTCTCTCGCGGCCAAGGTGAGTCCATCCAGGACGTATCCGGAGCGCCCGGTCGGAGTTGGAGAACCAATTGCGGGTGGCCATCGACGCCAAGGACTGGGTCACGGCGAGCGAGATCACCAAACGGTTAGCCCAGGATGGCCAGACTGGTATTGGTTGATCTTTTCCGAGCCGACCAACGCGAGAACGTTCCCGTGTCTCCCGGCATCCAGTTGGCGCAAGCCGGGGTTCCACCTCGCCGCCACCCGCCCACCGTTTGGGACCAATCTTGTGAAATCTTGTGAAAAGCGATCCGTTCCGAGAACCTACAATGTCATGAGACAAAAACGCGTCGTCGGAAGTCCTTATCCGACAACGCCTTAAGAAGTACCGGAGGTCGGACTTGAACCGACACCCTGTTGCCAGGACTGGATTTTGAGTCCAGCGCGTCTGCCATTCCGCCACTCCGGCAACCGTTGCGGCGTACGGAGTTACATCAATTACCCGGCCGCCGTTGTCCCAGCACTGGCCAAATTGTGACCAATCGGAGACGATTTGAAGAATTCTACCACGTGTTCTGACGTTTGAAAACCCGTTATGTACGGACAGGGGGTGGGCGGAGTAGACTTTGCCGTTTCCGCAGCTGTGATTTAGCCGGGCCGAGGCTTATACTGCCCAGAGAATTGCCAGTCGTTGCCGGCCGGCGAGGGAGCCGTCGCCGTCGGGCCGGGAACGCGTCGTGGGGATTGAGCGGCGGATTGCCGACGCTACGAACCGTCCCGCGCCCCCTATCACTCCCCAGGAGACGTCCTTGCATGTTGCGAATCCTCTTGGGCGTTGTTACGCTCGCCGCGTCGGCATGGACTGCCGACCCATCCCGGGCACAGACAGTCTTGCCCCAGGCGTCGCGGGCCGTGGCCACCGGGCAGGCGGGCGAGAAGCACCATGTGGTGGTTTTCAAGGAGCCCGGACGATACGGCGGATGGCCGGCCAATGGCGGCGTCTGGTCCTGGGGCGAGGAAATCGTGGTCGGTTTCACGGCCGCCTG
>CAZYDC010000160.1:0-3929 GCA_964646065.1 uncultured Planctomycetaceae bacterium
GCGGTTGAACAGCCCGGACAGGTCGCACGGGGTCCACGCGAACTGCTTCGCGTCGATCGGCAGCACGCGCTTGACCTCGGCCTCGGGCGTTCCCGGACGGGTGTGGATGTCGATGTCGCTGAAGGCCATCCACCCGGTGCAGTTCCGCAGGCCGAAGCCCACCCTGAACCATCGGGCGCCGCTGGGGGCCGTGACCGTGCCCGTGAACTGTTTGTACTTGTGGTCGCCGGTCATCCAGTCCGCCCGGGCGGCCTTCTGACCGGCGCCGGCGCCGACCATGTATGGGCGGCTGACGTTCTGCCCCGTCGGGTCGTGAAACTCGGCCAGCATGTACAGGCCGCCGTTTTCCCTGCCCGCCATCTTCTCCTCGGAAATGCTGGCGGGCCTAGCCGCCTTGACGTTCTTGGCCATGAGCCAGGCCGACAGGTCGATCTGCGCACCGTCCAGCGTGGGCATGTCGATGCTCCAGAAACCGTAACCGTCCGACGAGATCGTCTTGTCCGGCGGATACGACGCGATCTGGAGGCAGGCCAGGCCGTCGTTGGCGGGGTCCTTAATGGCGGCAGGGTCATCCGAAAACTTCCGTATCGCCTCGGAAGCGTCAAAGGGGCCTTTGTCCGATTTGATGGAGCAGGCCAACAGCTCCCGCATGAACCCGGTGCCGTCGCCGCGCGTGACGCTGGAGAAACCGCACCCTTCGCCGTTCCAACCGTTGCCCGCGCCGCGCCATCCGTAAGGCTCGACTCCCTGGAAACTCCCCTTCTTCCAGAAATAGGGGCAATCCAGGCCGGACTGGAAAGCGTCCTGGCGATCCATGGCCGGGTTGCCGATCATCGGCACCGGCTGCCAGGATTTCTTGGTGCCCGGAACCCGGAAGGTCACGAGACCGATCGGCGTGGGGTCGAATTCCGTCACCACCTTGCCGTGAATCTCCTGACCCACCTCGGCGCGCAAGGGGGCCAGGTCCATGTACTGCTTGTCGCCGTATTGCAGAATGACAGGCCGGCTCTGGTCGAACGGCATCGTCGCCCCGGCAATGTCGAAGTACTCCGCCTTCAGACCGCTCTGGAGTTCGCCGCCGGCGGAATCCTGGTGAAAGAACACGCTTTCGGGAATCACGGCCTTGCTGCCGCCGGGCGGCTCCCATGAAACGACGCAGGCCGGCACGCCGCAGTCGAAATAGTAATCCACCTTGAACTCGTGTTGGCCCGCCTTGAGCTCGACCAGGCCGTCATTCACTCTCTCGGTGCCGTGCATCCCGGCATTGTTGGCCACCAGTTTGTCGTCGATGAAGACTCGCGAACCGTTGTCCGCATTGCCGTAAAATTTGTACTCGCCGTCTTTGTCGATCTTGATCACGCCGGTCCAGCGAATGCCGAAGTCCTTGTGCAGAGTGGTCCCGGGCCACTCAGGGACCCCGTTTCTCACCGGGCAGCCGCCCGGATATGGAACGTTGATGTTCTTTTCGATCCGGGTGATCAGCGGCTTCTTGTCCTTGAGGTCCGCGTCGGGCCATTCCAGGAACTTGTACGTGTTGTGGTCAAATATCTGTGCCGGCTCCTTCCGCGGGAAATCCGGCCCGAAAGCCGATCCGATGCCGTCGTCGATCAGCCAGTTGTACATCACCGCGTCGGCCTTGACGGGAATGGCCGAATCGCACGTGCCGATGGTCACGCCCCTGCGGTTCCGGAAAAAGTAGTTATCATAGGCCACATTCCCCCAGTTCTGCCGAAACCCGATGCCGCTGCCGGAATCGAACACGGTGTTCCACTGAAGCACCGTGCCCTTCACGCTCGCCTCGATGTAGAAACCGTCGCCGCCCATGCGGTAGACCGAGTTTCCGTAGATCAGCAGGCCCAGGCCGTAACAGTCCTCCCACACGGCGGAGGTGCCGCAGTCCGCGATGACGTTGTTCCGCAGGATCAGGCCGAACGCCGCGTTGCAGATGATGGCCGGACCGGACCATGCGACCACTTTATAAGGGTTCAGGTACGATCGCATGATCACGTTTTCTTCCGCGATCGTGCCGCGTGCGCCGCTGAGGGACAGGGTCGTGCCCATGATGTCCGTGAACGTGTTGCCCCGAATCACGCCGCCCGAGGTCGGGTTGCCCCACAGCCCGTTGCCGCAATGATGAACGTAATTGTTTTCCACGAGGAACTCATGGCCGCCGCACGTGACAAGCCCGTTGCCGATAAAGTTCCTCACCTCCAGCTTCCGAATGCGAGCATAGGCCACCCGCTGGGCATCGACGCCCTCGATCCATTGGGCGGCCCGGACTTCCACGTCTTTGCCCGGCACGCGGCCGCCGAGGTTCACGAAGAGCTTCTTCTGTTTCTGATCGTGATACCAGCCTTCGTCATTGGCCGTGTCCTCCGGCATGACCGGCACGATGTTGGATTGCGTTCCGTTGATCTGCGAGGAATTCGCGCCGGCGACGTTCTTGAGCGTCGGCAGGATCATGGTACCGCCGCGATACAGAATGTTCACCTGGCGATCATCCTGGCTCTCAAACGGCGCCCAATAGGTGTTCTTGCAGCCCTTGACCAGCTCCCACCTTTGGGCGGGAATGGTCGCCGATCCGTCCACGACGACGTGTTCGTCCTTGTAGGCCTCCAACGTCAGCCACTGAATGTCCGGGCCGAAAGCGGCGTCGAAAATGGCCGCTGCCGATGCGTAGGCACCACCGTGTTTGAACCGGACGGCTTCGTAGTAGACGCCGCCGCGCACCTGCACGGTGTCGCCCGGCTGGGCCTTGTCCAGGGCCGCCTGGATGGTCTTGAACGGCGCCTCCAGCGTGCCGGCGTTGGCGTCATTGGCGGCGGCGTTCTTGCCGTCCACGATCAGATCCTTGGCGAAGGACCCGCCCGCAGGCAACAAGGTCAACGCGAGTGCAAATATCCAGGCAGGCTGAAACCTCTGGACGATCAGGGCATGCTTGTTTGACATAACGTTCCTTCTATTCTTCCAGTGTAATGCGGCCGCCCTGACGCACGATCCTGACCGGACGGGCGTCGGGCGTGCAAAGCAGTTCCTGGCCGTCCAGGAAATATCGCACGAAACGCACGCAGCCGCCTTCCATGCGGCCCGAAACGCGAATTCCTCGCGAGGCCGGCAGGTTGTCGAAACTGACATCCTTCCATTCACCCGGAACGGCGGGGAAAGGCCGGATCACGTCGTCGTAAGATTGCAGCAGCATCGACACCGTCGCCAGCACGAACGACGCGTAACCGGTCGCGAAATATCGAAGCGAGTCGTTGTGGGCCTCGCACATGGCCACGCCGGAGGGGTCCATCCGCCTCAAGGCGGAGAAGCCCGAGAACTCATAGGCCTTGTCGCCCCGGCCGGCGAAGGCCTCGGTCAGGGCGAACATGTTTGCCGTCATGGTGTTGAACACGCCGGTGCCGATGCGGTTCCGCTGCTGCACGTGGTCGAGCGTGCGGTGAAGCTTGTCGGGGTCCAGTACCGCCAGCAGTTCGCAGAACGGGTAGCCCAGCAGGGAGAACGACCGCACGCAATTGTACTCGTCCACGACTCGCGTTTCGTCGTCGCCGAGGTAATCGAGATAGCGTTCGGTGTGCTGGGGCCAGTAAAGTTTTTCCGCGACGCGGCGGCACTGGCCAGCCATGTCGCTATCGACGCCCAGTTCCTCCGCGTACCGCGCGAACATCGACAGCGTCCAGTGGCACGCGGCCACCGCGACGATAGTGGACGTGGCCTTCACGGCCTCATCCAGTCCGAGCGTTTCGGGGATAAGATATCCGTATCGTTCGTCCCAGCAGGCGAAGCGGAGCCAGAAGGCGGCGCACCCGCGCAGCACCTGGTAGGTGGAACTGTCGGCGGATGGGTGAGCGTCGAACGCGCTGCTGACGCGATGAAAGACCGCCGGCGCGAACACCGACGGCGGGCCCGACCCGACGCGAGGATCT
>CAZYDC010000160.1:3939-9958 GCA_964646065.1 uncultured Planctomycetaceae bacterium
GTCCAGATAGCGTTGCTGGCCGAAGCTGTAGACGGTCTCGTTGCCCGCGATGTCCAACTCGTGCGCGAAAGAAAAGGGTTTGACGCCGTGGATCTCGCCCATTTGATTCAGCGGCCTCTTGCCCAGGAAAAAGAGAAACCAGTAAAGCTGGGCGTTGGAGGCGAGCGTTACGGGCGTGTAAAGTTTGTCGAGGATGCGGCGGGCCCGGTCTTCGTGGTTGATCGCCGCCAGGGCCAGCGCCGCCCACGTCGGCGTGCCGATAGTGAACGGGTGCATCTTCCAGCCGGCATCGGCGAACTGGCACTCGCCCTGGAGGAACCGCGATTCGCCGGTGATGCAGAACGTGTAGTAGATCGAGCGGTAGAACACTTCCGCGTAAGGCCCATCCGGAAGCACGACGCTGAAGCGGTCCCAGTTGGCCTGCCACGCTTTTTTCTGCTCGGCCTGAAGGGCGTCGAAATCCGGCGCGGCATCCAGCGCGGCCTGGGCCTGCGACTCGTGATCGGGACCGTCGAAACTCGTGGTGATCGCGACATGCAGAGTGAGCACCTCGCCGGGCGGCACAAGGAACGTTCCTGGTGGCACCCCCAAGTCTTCTTGGGGGTGTCTTTCAGGGCCCGTCGGACACCCCCAAGCGGACTTGGGGGTGCCACAAGAGATGGTGCCACCTATGGGCAGGTTCGCGCGAATCCGCCAAGCCGCCCGGGTGAAGGGCAAGGCCATGTAGTCGGCCTTGGTTTGGCACACGAACGAGATTTCGCGACCGTCCTGACGGCGTGTCTGCGCCGCGGCGCCGGTGGGAAAGTGCAGGCGCCACTCGACAGGCGCCTGGCTGGTGTTGCGAACCTGCATCGCGAGAACGTGCGGACGCTCGGCGCAGAAGAACAGCCGGCTCTCGTACCCACCCTCGGCCCCGTGAACGCGAGTGACTAAAATGCCGTCCAGCAGTGACAGCGATTGCTGGTACTCCCCTTCGGCTTTGCCGGCTTTGGAAAGGTGGAACCCGACCATCGGTGCGCGGGCCGTGGGATCGCTCCAGTAATCGGAGAGCCACAGATCGTCGATCCCCAGGCCGTCGTTGCGGCCCAGCCCGCCCATCTCGCCATTGCCCAAGAGAAGCCCGACCTCTTTCTTCAGTTCGGTGCGGACGATCTCGTACTTGTCCAGCGGCATGGCCGTGTTCATTTGGGAGACTCTCCGGCCCGATAGACCACTTTCCCGTCCGCCCATGCCCACACAGACAAGGCGGGTAGAGTGTGCTCGCCGGTGTCCACCCAGGCGCCGCCGATCGGATCGCGATAGCGAACCCGTGCGGTCATCGGGGCCGTGAACAGGTTCATCATGAACAGCATCGTTCGTTTGCCGTCGCTGCGCAACGAGGTCCAGACATACTGGTTGCTGCACTCCACCCGCCGCTGCAGGCCGCAGGCGGTCAACGCGTTGGTCAGCATGGCCCAGTGCGTGCTCTGCACTTGTTTCCACTGGAGCCCCAGCACGGTGACGCTTCCGCCGCCGGGATACTCGCGCCGGAAGCCGAGTTCTTTCTTGGAGCGTTCCTCCACGGCCACCGTTTGCGCGTCGGCGGGGCGCGACTCGAACGCGAACATATCGCCTGGCGCGTAAACATACGGAACACCCAACGCCGTTATGATCGGCGAGGGGAACGGGTACTGCTTCTGCACGGGCTTGCCCAGGAAATCACTCAGCACCGTGCAGGGGCGGAAGTCCTCGTCCAGCGTCGGCACAAGCGGAGCGAGGAACAGCTTTCCACCGGCCTGGATGAACTGCACCAGCCGGCGCTGCACGTCGGCGGGCATGACCGCGGCGCTGGCGGACATCAGCGGAATGTCCGTGCGGGAAAGGAAGTCGTCCTTGGACAAGTCCACGAGGCTCGGCTGGAGGTTCGCGCACGCGGCGGAGATCATCATGCCCTTCCACATCACGTCCCAAGCTTCCAGGGGGGTGAAGGGCATGTCGGAGGTGCGGTTGGCGCCAAAGCCGTTGCCCCAGCTCCGGCCATATTCCCACACCAATCCGACGTGGCAGTCGGCCACACGCCCCGCGCCGGCCAGCCAGTCGTGACGCGTGACGAATTCATGCACGCGCTTCTGGGCGCCGAAGATTTCCCGGATCGATCCGTCCGCGCCCACGGCCGCCTGCGCGTCGTAGGGCTCGCTGCTCACGCAGGACATCGGCGGATTAGGCCCGCCGGCGAAGATGTAGTAGTTCCAGCCCTTGAGGCCGTAGGCCAGGCTCATCATGTAGCAGCACTCGGCGTCGGAGGCGGTGATGGGCGGGAAGTCGTTGCAGCAGCCGCCCTGGAATTCGATGATGGTCGGCGGCCGGCTCAGCAGCCGCAACTGCTCCAGCGAGTAAAGCGTCTTGGTGGCGAATTTGGAGTCGGGGTGAGGGACGCCGTCGCAATCCATGTCGATGAGATAGTAATGGTCGCCGCCCAGAATGTAGTCCTCCCCCTGACGGATCGCCATCTCGCGGAACTCGGAGTTGAACACGGGGTTGGTGGAGTTCTGCACGACGGGCACGGTCAGGCCGTCCTCGCGGGTCCATGCGGTGAGCGTCTTGATGTAGTCGCCGAGCATGTCGAGATTGCACTGGCGGTAGTCGCGGAGGCGCCGCCGCTCGGGGAGCGTGCCCTCGCGGACGCACTCCAGCGGCACGATCTCCGACCACGATTTGGCGCAGAGGCCGTAGGCCTCGTTGGCCGCGTCGAGCGTGCCGTAGCGGCGGCGCATGTAGTCGGGCCAGCGGCCTGACTCGCGGCCGATGCCCATCGTTTCGCGGTTGCAATCCTGGAGAAGGCACAATTCGTTATCGAGCTGTGCCGCCACGACCGCCCCTCCGCGAGCGACCTCGTGTTTGGCCAGGATAGGGATGATGCGGCGATACCACTCGCGAGCCTTGGCCAGATAATCAGGGTGCATAAACGAAATGTAGCCCCAGCCCAGGGACACTTCACCGGACGCCTTGCGCATGTGGATTTGCGGGTATCCGTCGTACAGCCACGCGGGCCAGCCGCCGTAGACCAGCTCAGATCCGACGCACGGGCCAGGACGCGCGAAACACCAGAGCCCAACCTCCTTGCACAAGTTCAGGAAATGCTCGATATCGAAGGCGGGATTCGTGAAATCGAACTGCCCTTCCTGGGGTTCGTGGAACATCCAGGGAATGTACGTCGCCACGCAGTTGGCGCCGGAGGCCTTGAGCTTCTCCAGGCGGTCGCGCCACTGATCGTGCGCCACGCGGAAGTAATGGATTTCCCCGCAAATCAGGAACACCCGTTTGCCGCCGGCGAGATAACTGACGTTGTCAAATTTAAGTTCTTGCATTGTATAACTCCTGATGGGTGCCATGTTCAATAAGGGTGCCATGCCCAAGTCTGCGCGGGCATGTCCGCGTTGCAACGTAGCATGGGCATCTTGCCCATGAGGCCCACGGGCGTCCCGCCCGTGGTCGGTTGCTTTTTCTATGCTTCCTTATCATCCTTTTTCGCCCGACAACAACGACAACAGCAAAGACACGGGCAGGATGCCTGTGCTACACGGGGACCATGATAAGAACGTCGCTCCAGGCCGGCAACACCAGCTTGCCTTTGACCGGCGCGACCCGCACGGATCGGGGCGACGGCGGCCGCAGCACGCGCACCGGCCCGCCGGACCATAGCACCGGCACGTTCTTGAGAAGCCCCTGGTCCGCATTCCTCTGGACCAGTATGAAGGCCGCGCGGCCTTGGCCGTCCACCATGTCGTAAACATTAATTCTGGACCGCCAGGGGCTGCATGGCGGCGGGTCCATCGCCGTTCCGACCTCGCACAGCGGCGGCGGAGGCGGAGCCTCGAAATCCAGCGGCCTCGCCACGCCTGCCCACGTCAGCAGGAACGGCAACTGAATCGCGGAAACCTCATGGGTCAAAATCGCCTTGGCGCCCTTGGGGAACGCGCCGTCCTTTTCCCAGCCCTCGAAGTCGCGGTACATCGACGAGAGGAAATTGTGATGGCGGATGATGTCCTGGAAATACTCGCGGGCGTTGCCGTCTTCGTCAAACCGACCCGCCCCGGGCATCAGGAGCAGTTTCCCGCCCTTGTCTACCCATTTGCGGATTCGCGCGGCGGTTTCTTCGGTCAGGTGTGCGTCGCAGACGACCAACATGCGGTATCGGCCGGGGCGGAGCGCATCGGCCAAATGCTCTTCCGCGACGATGTCGAACGGGACGTTCTCGTCACTGAGCAAATCCTGCATGTGATGGACGCCATGCGTGGTGAGCATTCCCGGGCCGGGGTGGCTGCGGCGAAGGTTTCGCGAGTCATGGTTGTGCCAGAACTCGATCAGGTCCGAGCGAACCGGCTTGAGGATCGCCACCTCGGCCGGCGCGGGCTTCAGACCGCCCAGGAATTCGCGATGCTCCCGAATCCAACCAACGTAGGGCAGGAACCCGCGAAGGTTGTCGTGCAAAATGCGTTTGCCGGTCTTGGGATCCTCGTGCGAGTACCAGTGCCATGCGTACAGCGAGGTCCAGCGGCTGCCCAGGCCAATCAGCAGGAACGCCCGCCTCGCCAGGTCCCAAGTGGGAATGTTCGGCGTGAAATCGTTCAGGTTGCTGGCGCCGACCTCGGTCCGGCCGGAGCGCATCCACGCGAAGGAGTTGCGGGTATGCACCGACTGGCTGGCCGAGCAGCAAGGCTTTTCCGCCAACATGTCCACGAAACCGAATTCCTCGGCCCGGAAGCCTTGGGCGATCCAGTAGGCGGCGTATGCGTCGATGCCCGAGGCGACGATCAGCAATTCGGGATCGCTCTGCTTCACCGCGTCGCGAACCTCGTGGAAGAAACGCGCCACGTACCACGAGCGGTAGTAACACCAGTCCATCCAGCCGCGATGCGGTTTGTGGTGCAGGTCGAAAATCGTCCGGTCGTTCGCCGCCGCCGCGAAGCTGGCGTATTTTCGTTCGTACCGACGATTGAGTTCGGAAAGCGTGCCGTACTTTTGCTTGAGGTGCTGCTCGAATCCGGCCACGGTGGCCGGGCCGACGTCCTGACCGTACCAGGTCAGCGCGTGCGGATAGTTCAGGCCGATCTCCTCGAAGAGGATGTAACCGACCACCGCGGAGGAAGCGGCATATCGTTGGGATACCTTGCCCATGAAGTCAGCCGCCGCCGCCCGGCAGGCCTCGTGCGCCAGGCTGTAGCACCGCATGTGATAGTCGGCGTAGCAGAAAGGCCGGTGATAGAAGCCCAGCTTCTCACCCGTCGGCGCGACGATCTCCGTGTCCGGATATTCCCGGGCCACCCAGGTCGGCAGGTGATGCACCAGTTCGATATCGTGGAAGAGCTTCAGGCCGACCGCTTCGCAGTCCTCCACCAGGCGGTCGAGGAAACCCCAGTCGTATTTGTCCTTGCCGATTTCAATATGGTTCCATGCGATGACCGGGTCCAGCGGCCCAGGCGAGCTGCCGGGGGCGACCGGGGATTCCTCCGTCTGGATGACGTCAAACCCCAGGTCCTTGATCTGGCGGAGTTGATCCCGCTGCGAGGATCGCGCCTGCTGGTGATAGTAGTGAAACGCCATTCCCGTCGCCGGGACCGCCAATCGGCCTAGTTTTGTCAACATCCGTTCTCCTTCTGCTTGCGGGGGATTATAATCAGGTGGAATCGGCAAGAGAACCGATTTTGCGGGAATTACTCGAAATAGGGTGTGCGTAAGCTTTCGGGGACACGGCGAAACGACGACAACACGCCACGGAGAACTCGGCGCGGCCTTCGGCCGCAACCAAATGACGAATGTCGAATGACGATTACTGAACGGACATCGGACAAGATCATTCTAAGAAATCACGATTTGTAGCTTTAGTGGTACAGAGACCTCAGAGGTAAATGGCGGATGAAAACCGGGAAGAATCCGGGTTTCTGACATGGTTCGTAACCTATTATAACCTGTTGGGAAGCCACCGGAACGGGCGGGCGGCTCATTAGAACGCACAGGCGGCTCCTTAGAACCTGTTCGG
>CAZYDC010000161.1:0-9880 GCA_964646065.1 uncultured Planctomycetaceae bacterium
GACGTTGACCCGCCGGATCTCGCCGTGCGATTCGGGCACGGTCACGCTGTACACCTCGCGCACGCACTGGGCGATAAAGTTCGCGTCATACCGCGGATGCTCGCCGAAAACGATGATCATCCGCTTGTGCCCGCGTTGCTCCATGACGGCCACCTGGTGGCGGAGTTCTTCGGGCGAAAGCGTCCGCCGGATCTGCTGGCCGTTGGTTCGCTTGAATGAGCAATACCCGCAGTCGTTGACGCAGTCGTTGCCGATGTACAGCGGCGCGAACAACACGATGCGGTTTCCGTACACCTCGCGCTTGAGCTGCCGGGCGGCGGCGAAGATCTCCTCCACCGCGTCGGGGTCCTCGGCGGACAGCAGCGAGGCCGTCTCGGCGACGCTCAGGGCCTGCTTGGCCAGACTCTTGGCCACGATGTCGCGCACGCGCGACCGGTCGGCCGGAGACTGGGTCAGCAACTTTTCCAGGGCGCCGTCATCGATAAAATCGACCGCGCCGGGACTCAAACTCATTGACGGCAACGCACACATTTTACTTCTTCTTTCTGACTTAAAGTCAAACAAGGCATTTTATCACGTTGATAGTCTCGCCGTGAGGCGATTCTTCGTTCGTAGTGTCGCCGTAAGGCGATTCTTGAAGAAGCCCCTTACGGGGCCACTACGAGCGGCCGCGACGCGAGTCTCCGCGCCCGGCGCCGACGGTTCGTCCGATGCCGGCGATCCTGCCGGTGAGGCACAAGTGGCACTGGCCGGCGGTCTCGTAAATGCACGCCTTGGCCGGGTAGATTTCGTACATCGCGCGATATCGCGTCGGCGTGAGGTTCGGCATGACGACGTTCGATCCGCGCTGAAGCCCCAGCTCGCGCCCATTTTCGCGATTGAGCGTGGCCAGGGCGGTTGTGCTGGGAATGTTGGCGTTCGGGCAGGCCAGGCGGGCCAAGGCGATCACCTTGTACGTCATCAACTCCGTGTTCGGAACATTCGATTGACGATTGACGATTGACGATTGACGATTGTCAGAGGCACTGCCCGGGCCGCTGGTTGTTCTCTCTGTCGTTCTCTCTCTTCTTGTCTCTTCTTTTGCCGTTGCCGTTTCCGAGCTATTCGTCTTCTCTGCGTTCTCTGTGTTCTCTGCGGTGAATCTTCTTCCCAGTGGCGTTTGGGGGTGGGGCAGGTAGGGGCCTACCCCGATCATGTCCAAGTCCAGCTCGGCGAAGAGCAGGATATCGGCGGCCAGGTCGGCGTAGGTCTGGCCGGGGATGCCGATCATCACTCCGCTGCCGACCTCGTATCCGAGGCGCCGCAGTTGGCGCAAGAGGGCGATGCGGTCGGACGCCCGGCCCGGAAGCGATGGGTGAATGTTCTGGAACAACTCGCGGTTGGAGGTCTCGAACCGCAGCAGATAACGATCCGCGCCGGCGGCCTTCCATGCGGCGAGTTCTTCTTCGGTTCGCTCGCCCAGGCTCAGCGTGACGGCAAGGGGTGCGAAGGGTATTTCCGGGGGTGGCGGCCATCCTTGGCCGTCACCCGCGGACGCGGCGGCCAGGGATGGCCGCCGCGCAGAAAGAGGGGATGGCCGCCGCGCATTGATGCGCGCTTCTCGTGGCCGCAGCTCCTTGATTTTGCCGACGAGGTCGCTGACCCAATCCTTCTCGATGCCCGGATCCTCGCCCGCCTGCAGCACGACCGTGCCGTAGCCGAACTCGACGGCCTGGGCGGCGCAGGCGAGGATTTCCGCCGCGGTCATGCGATACCGCTCCAGGCCGGTGTTAGGCCCGCGCAGGCCGCAATAGCCGCATTGGCGAACGCAGTGGTTGGAGATTTCGATCAGGCCGCGCAGATGCACCTGGTCGCCGACGTGCGAGCGGCGAGTGTCGTCGGCCCGGCGCCAGAGTTCCTCCAGCCGTTGGGGGTCCTCCTCGTGCAGCCATTGAATAATTTCGTGACGATCCAACATAGTCGAGCCTGAATGAACCGCGGAGAACGCGAAGAACGCAGAGCACAGAACTATGGAATCTTTTATCTTTGCGTTCTCTGCGATCTCTGCGGTTACTCTTTTTCTTGGGAAGTCTCAGTTCTTGGAGGTCTCCGCGGCGGGGCCTGCCGCCCGGAGGGTGACGGTGAATGTGCTGCCCACGTCGGGTGTGCTGGCGACGGTCGCGTCGCCCCCGTACATCTGGGCCAGCTTGCGGACGATAGACAATCCCAGGCCGCTGCCCAGGATGTTCCGCGTCTTGTCGTTCTTGATGCGGACGAAATCGCCGAAAAGCTTGGCGGTCTCCTCCGGAGTCATGCCGATGCCCGTGTCGGCGACGCTCACGACGACCGTGTCGCCTTTGGGGTCGATGTTAATGTCCACCGTGCCGTTGTCGCGGTTGTACTTCACGGCGTTGGAGATCAGGTTGTTGAAGATGATCTCGATCTCGCCGCGGTCGGCCGTGATCGTGACCGGGCCACCGGCGTGCAGGGCGATCTCGATGTTGCGGGCGCGGGCCGAGGGCATGAGCGTGTCCACGCTCACCTGGGCCATCTCGCGAAGGTCCACCTGGGACAGATCGCGTTTCTTCTGCCCCGACTCGATGCGGGTCATGTCCAGCAGGTCGCTGATGAGCTTGCGCATGTGCTCGGAACGCACCAGCGAGCGGTCGATCATTCGCTCGTAGACGGCGGGATCGTCCCCGGCCGACTTGTCCTTGAGGATGTTGAGGTAGCCCTCGATCGCCGAGAGCGGCGCCTTGAGTTCGTGCGCCAGCACCGAGATGAACTGGAAGCGGACCTGGCGTTTTTCCAGGGCGAGCTTGCGCGCTTGCCGCGAGAGGATCAGCCGCCCGGCTGTCTTGCGAACGGCGCTGTGGAGTTCCTCGGGCGTAAACGGTTTGGCCAGGAAGTCGTAGGCGCCGCGCTTGGTGGCGCTGATGGCGGTCTCCAGCGAGGCGTAGGCGGTGATCATTATCGTGAGCATGTCTTCGAGGCGCTCCGGGCCGATGCGGTCCAGCACGTCCAGCCCGCTGATGCCCGGCAGCTTGTGGTCCAGCAGCAAAATGTCCGGGGCGGCGGCCGCGATCTTTTCCAACGCTTCCTCGCCGGTGGCCGCCTGGTCGATCTCGAAGCGGACCTCGCCGTTGACGTCCGTCAGGCGCACGGTGAAATCGCGCAGGCTGCGCGTCACGCCCGACCTCATGCCCGGCTCGTCGTCCACCACCAGGATTCGCAGTACGTCAGACATTTCGGTCCTCAGCGTAGCATGGCCATCTTGGCCATGAGTCCCATGGGCATCTTGCCCATGTTCTGTTGCTTCTTCTGTTTCTTCTTTGGCACAACGACAACAGCGAAGACACGGGCAAGATGCCCGTGATACTCATGGGCAAGATGCCCATGCTACATTCAGATCTTCATCAGCCGCTCGAGCTCCCGCTTGAGCTGGTCGAAGCGGACGGGTTTGGCCAGCATGACGTCGGCCTTGACCCAGCTTCGCTCTTCCTGTGTGGAAGCGTCGAACTCGATCCCGGTCTCGCTGGTGACGGCCGTCACGAGGATCACGGGAATGGCCGCGTCGATCTTCTTGATGTGGTAGCACAGGGCGAACCCGCCGTCGACGTGTTCCATCATCAGGTCCACCATCGCCAGATCGGGGCGCACGGTCTTGAGGATTTCCTCGGCCTGGTGCTGGCTCTCGGCGGTGATAACGCTGTACCCGAGGCTTTCAAGGTAGATTTTGTGCTGGGTGAGGAAGTCAACGTCGTCATCCACCACGAGAATCGTTTTGTTCACTTTGGCGTTCATGGTCTCACTACTTTGCCAGTAACTGATCTATTTCGTTGGCCAGGGCCGCCGGGGCCACCGGCTTGTCCAGAAACCTGACTACCGGCAGCCAGGTCTCGTCGGGCTTGAAGCGGAACGGAACACCCGTCGCCGCCTGCACGCCCGAAAGCATGATCGTGGGCAGGTCCGGGAACTTCTGGTGAATCTCCCGGGCCAAGTCGAAGCCCGCGCTAACCTCTTCCATCATCACGTCCAACACCACCACGTCGGGCTTGGCGCCGGCCTCCAGTTTCCGCCGGGCTTCGGCGGCCGAATAGGCCTTGAGCACCTCGTGGCCTCGGTGGGCCAGGACGACCGAGTTCATCTCCACCAGGTCCACGTCGTCGTCAATTAAAAGTATTGTCGCCATGGCCGAGCCCTTTCGAAGCGTAATGGTCGAACCGAGCAAACCGTCCGCCATTGTATGGACCGCCGGCGTCCAGCGAAACGGCAAACCCCGCGGCGCCCAGGGCGATTGCATCTCGTTGCCAAACAGAACAACGGATTAGCCACGAATCACACGAATTGCGCGAAAACAACAACGGCAAGACAGGTGAACGACAAAGAAACGACAAATTGCGCGAAGGCAGCAAAGAAACGGAGTTCCTCTTCGTTGTTTTCGCGTCCGGGTCGTTTTTCGTTGTTTCTTTTGAATCCATGTTTTTCGCGTAACTCGCGTAATTCGTGGGTAAGTCGTTCTTGGTCAGTCTTGCTGCCCATAGCGGGGCAGCTTGACGGTAAAGGTGGTTCCCGTGGGTCCGGCGGCGGCGTCCGCGTTGGACTGGACTCGGATGTCGCCCCGGTGCATCTTGACGATGCCGTACGTCACGGCCAGGCCCAGGCCCGTGCCCAGGCCAATCTGCTTGGTCGTGAAGAACGGCTCGAAGATTTTCGGCAGATTCTCCTTGGGAATCCCCACGCCGGTATCGACGACGGCCAGTTCGACGAAATCTTCCCGGCCGTGGGTTCGGATCGTGAGCGTCCCTCCGTCGGGCATGGCGGCGACGGCGTTGCTGACCAGGTTGGTCAGCACCTGGACGATCTGGTCGCGGTCCACCTCGGCCAGCGGGTCTTCTCCCAGGTCGTGCTCGATTTGGAAGTCGACGTTTTCGGGTATCGGCATGGTCTTCATGGCCTGCTCGACGAGCTTTCGCAGGTCGGTGGGCTGGAGGACGACCTTGTTCTGCCTGGCGAAGTGCAGCAGCCCGGCGACGATTTTTTTGCAGCGGTCGGCCTGGTCGGCGATCATGGCCAGGTCGTCGCGAATCTGCGGGTACTTCTGGGTTTCCTGGAGCAGCAGGTGGGCGTACATCAGGACGATTCCCAGGGGGTTGTTGACCTCGTGGGCGATTCCCGCGGCGAGTTGGCCCATGCTGGCGAGCTTTTCGCTCTGCATGAGGGCGGCCTGCGTGCTGGCCAGTTGATTGTTGGAGACGGCCAGTTCCTGCACGGTCTTCTTGAGCTCCTCGATGGTGAAGGGCAGGCACATTTTATTCTCGGCCAGGCCCTTGAAAATGGCCATCGCGTGTTCCTGGCAGGTGTCGTATCCGCAGGCGCCGCAGTTGAGCTCGTCCTCGGGCAGGAACTTGCCCATGGCGGCCATAATCATGCCGAGCTCTTCCTTGAAGGGCACGGGGATTCGCTGGTCGTAGGGGAAGTACCGGCGGGACAGGTCCAGGTCGTCCATGGCCGCCATGTCGGCCTTCCAGCGGTCGTTGTCCATGGTGGACAGCCGCTGGCGGACATACCGGCTGACGCGGCTGCGGCGGCTGAAGATGGGCGTCTCTCCGGTCATTCCGGCGCCCATGATGCAGCCCTCGCAGCAGAGGACCTCCAGCAGGCGCGAGTCGAGGTGCCCTTCGTCGAATTCCTTGATGGCCTCGATGAAGTTTCGCCTCCCGTCGGTGGCGACGATCTCTCCGGCGGTGAGGTCCTCGGACAGGTCGGCCGCCTGGAGCATCCCGCGGCTGAGCGAGAACAGCGAGCCGCGCCCTCCGCGCGGGCCGTCAAAGTCCGAGGGCATCACGTTCAGGGGCGTCAGCCCGCGGTCCATGAACATCTGCCGCAACTCGGCGAAGGTCAAGGCCGCGTCCGCCTCCCCGGCGACCTCCTCGCTGACGGCCTCGCCCTTCTTGGCGATGCACGGGCCGATGAACACGACCTTGATGTCCGCACCGTGCAGCCGCCGCATCGCGCGGGCCATCGCGATCATCGGAGAAACGATCGGGGCCAGGTGGGGCACCAGTTCGGGGTAATATCGTTCCACGTAGGCCACCAGGGCCGGGCAACTGGTGGCGATGTACCGCTGGCCGTTGTGGGTCTGGAGCAGCTCGCGGTATCGCTTGGCGACCAGGTCGGCCCCGAAGGACACTTCGACCACTTTCCAGAACCCCAAGCCTCGGATCATTCCGGCCAGTTGGAGCGTCGTGCAGTCGATGAACTCCGCGGGAAAGCTCGGGGCCACGCACGCGACCACCTTGGCCGGGCCGCGCAACATCTCGATGACCGGGTCGATCGAGTTCAGCACGCTCTTGGCGTGCTGGCTGCACACGCGCACGCAGTTCCCGCATCCGATGCAGCGTTCGCCCAGCACTTCGGCCTGGCCGTCCGCGATCCGAATCGCCTTGGCCGGACATTCCCGAACGCAGGTATAGCACACCCTGCATCGTTCCTTGATCGTCCGAACCAGCGGGATGTCCTTGGGATGTTTCATATTCAAACAGGCATTAGGCATTAGGCATTAGGCAACAGCAGGCACTAACAGCAAACACCAAGCATTACCGATAGGCACTGGGCACCAGGAATCTTGCCTTTTTCTTTTGCCTAATGCCTATTCCCTAGTGCCTTTTGCCTTCTCCTACCGCACCGCTTCTCGCGGGGCGTAGTGCGTGTGCAGCAGGTGGTGGCTCTTTTCGCCCAGGGGTTTGCCCAGGAATTCGTCGTAGAGCCTCTTGACCGATTTATTGTTGTGCGAGACGCGGAGCGGCTCGTCGCGGTCGATGGTGTACAGCGCCTGCATGCGTCCGCGGACCGCCTCCAGGTCGGCCGTCTGCGGCTGTCCGCCTCCGGCGATGCAACCTCCGGGGCAGGTCATGACCTCGATGAAGTGCAGGTCGCGCCGCCCGGCCTTGATTTCTTCGAGCAGCTTGCGGGCGTTGCCCAGCCCGCTGACGACCCCGACGCCGACCTCCAACTCGCCGATCTTGACCTTGGCTTCCTTGACGCCCGCCAGGCCTCGGACGGCCTTGATCTCCAGGTTTTCCAGTTCCTTTCCGGTCAGCAGGAAATGGGCGGTGCGGACGGCCGCTTCCATCACTCCGCCGCTGGCGCCGAAAAGTTTTCCGGCGCTGGATCGCTCGCCGAAGGGCGTGTCGGCCGCCTCGGGGGGCATGGCGCTCAGGTCCAGCCCGCGCATGCGGATGATGCGGGCCAACTCGCGCGTGGTCAGAACGGCGTCCACGTCGGCGACCATTCCGTGGGCCATCTCGCTGCGCCCGCACTCGAATTTCTTCGCGGTGCAGGGCATGATCGAGACGCTGAAGATCTTGGCCGGGTCGATGCCCTCGCGCTGGGCGAAGTAGCTCTTGATGACGGCGCCCATCATTTGCTGCGGGCTCTTGCAGGTCGAAAGGTTCGGGATGAACTCGGGATAGAAGGTCTCGAGGAACTTGATCCAGCCCGGGGAGCAACTGGTGAACATCGGCAGGACCCCGCCGTTGGCGACCCGGTGGGCCAACTCGCTGGCCTCTTCCATGATCGTCAGGTCGGCGGTGAAGCTGGTGTCGAAGACCCGGCGGAAACCCAGTCGCCGCAGGGCCGAGGTCATGGAACCGCAGACGTCGCTTCCGGCCTTGAGGCCGAATTCCTCGGCCAGCGTGACCGAGACGGCCGGGGCGTGCTGAACGACGACGTACATCTCGGGGTCGGCCAGGGCGGCCAGCACCTGCTTGGCGTCGCTCTGCTCGTACAGCGCGCCGGTGGGGCAAACCACGATGCACTGCCCGCAGTTGATGCAGCTCGAAACGTTCAGGCCCTGATTGAAGGCCGTCCCGACGGTGGCCTTGGAACCGCGACCGATGAAGTCGATGGCGGCCACGCCCTGGATTTCCTCGCAGACGCGAACGCACTTACCGCACAAAATGCACTTGGCCGGGTCGCGCACGATCGAGGGGCTGGAGGAATCGACCTTCCACTCGCTCTTGACGCCGCTGTAGCGGCGCTCGCGCACGCCCAACTCCTCGGCCATCGCCTGGAGGTGGCAGGTGCCGTTGCGGACGCAGTAGAGGCAGTCGTCCGGATGGTTGGCCAGCAGCAGCTCGATGATGGTCTTTCGGGCGCGGATCGCGCGGGGCGAGTGCGTCTGGACCTTCATTCCGTCGGCCACCGGGTAGACGCAACTGGGCACCAGGTTCCGCTGGCCCTCGACGTCCACCACGCACACGCGGCAGGCGCCGCTGGGCAGAAGGTTCTCCATGTGACAGAGCGTGGGGACCTTGATCCCCGCCCGACGCAAAGCCGTCAGGAGCATCTCGCCCTTCTTCGCCTCGATCTCCTTGCCGTTGACTTCAATCTTCATTGTCACGATATTTCCTTAATTCCTGAAGGTCAGACAGAAGTTCGCAGTTCGAAGTACGTAGTTCGAAGCAAAAGAAACCGCTTCAAACCGGCGCACTCAAACTTCGCACTTCCGAACTATGAACTCTCGCACTCTTAAACTACGAACTCTCGCACTCTTAAACTACGAACTCTCGAACTCTCGAACTACGAACTATTCCGCGATGACCGCCTTGAACTTGCAGGTGTCCACGCACGATCCGCAGGCGATGCACTTGTCGGGCACGATGTAGTGGGGGCTCTTGGGGTTGCCCATGATCGCCTTGGCCGGGCACTTCTTGGCGCACAGCGTGCAGCCTTTGCACTTGGAGGCCTCGATGCGGTAGGTCAGCAGTTCCGTGCAGGCGCCCGCGGGGCATCGCCGCTCGAAGATGTGCGCCTCGTACTCGTCCCGGAAGTACCGCAGCGTGCTGAGCACCGGGTTGGGCGCCGTCTGCCCCAGCCCGCAGAGGCTGGTGTCCTTGATGACCTCGGCCAGGCGGTTGAGGTACATCACGCCCTTGAACCGCTCCAGGGCGTCGATGTTCTTTTCGTTGGCCCGCGAGCGGGTGATCCGCTGGAGGATTTCCAGCATCCTCCGCGTGCCTTCGCGGCAGGGGATGCACTTTCCGCAGCTCTCGCGCTGGATGAAATCCATGAAGAACTTGGCGATGTCCACCATGCAGGTGTCTTCGTCCATGACGACCAGTCCGCCCGAGCCCATCATGGCCCCGACCATCTTGAGCGACTCGTAGTCGATCTCGATATCCAGGTGCTGCTCGGGAATGCATCCGCCCGAGGGTCCGCCGATCTGGGCGGCCTTGTACTTCTTTCCGTTGGGGATTCCGCCGCCGATGTCGAAAATGATCTGCCGCATCTTGGTGCCCATGGCCACTTCGACCAGGCCCGTCCGGCTGACCTTGCCCGACAGCGCAAAGACCTTGGTGCCCTTGCTGCCGGCCGTGCCGACCGAGGCGAACCACTGCGCGCCATTGGCTAGCAGCGTGGGCAGGTTCGCGAGCGTCTCGACGTTGTTGATGACCGTGGGCTTGTCGAACAGGCCTCGCACCGCCGGGAAGGGCGGACGCGGGCGAGGCATGCCTCGCTTGCCCTCGACGCTGTTGATGAGCGCCGTCTCCTCGCCGCAGACGAACGCTCCGGCGCCCTGCTTGATGATGATGTCCAGGTTGAAACCGCTGCCCAGGACGTTGTGCCCCAAGAGGCCGTACTCCTTGGACTGCGCGATGGCCGCGATGAGCCTCTTGATCGCCAGGGGATATTCCGCGCGGATGTAGACGTAGGCCTTGGTGGCGCCGATGGCGTAGGCGGCGATTCCCATGCCCTCCAGCAGGCGGTGCGGGTCGCCCTCGATGACCGCGCGGTCCATGAACGCGCCCGGGTCGCCCTCGTCGGCGTTGCAGATCAGGTACTTCTGGTCGCCCGGCGAGGCCAGGGCGAACTTCCACTTCTTGCCCGTGGGGAACCC
>CAZYDC010000162.1:0-9836 GCA_964646065.1 uncultured Planctomycetaceae bacterium
GGCGGGGTTGTCGTCGTGGTTGCCGCGCAACCCGTAGGAGGGAATCCCGGCGGCCGTCAGGCTGGCGTTGGCGGCGAGCCGGGTCGTTTCGCCAGCCACGCTGCCATTGTCGCACAGGTCGCCCGGTTGGACGACGAAGTCCACCCCGCGTGCGATGAATTGCTGGTTGACCGCCGCGACGATGTTCGTGGAGACGGAGTTAATGCCCGTCCCGATGGTGTCCTGCGAGTCCGAGATGACACCGAAACTGAAGGGATCCGCCCAGGCGGTCCCGGCGGCGCTTACCAGCGCCAAACCCGCTGATATCAACCAAATCCTGATGCGACTTCCGTTCAATCCTTGCATGTGTGTGTCTCCTTTCACAGCATGTTGTTTTTGCAAACCTAACGAAGGTCCGCTTGATTCCGAGCGTTTGCGAAATGTACGCGGACTTGGTTTGGATCGAATTTCCCCGGCGATAAGAGCCCGATAAAGTACGGTTAATCCGCCTTATTCAAAAACGAAGAAAGATGAAACGGACTCTTCGCGCATCTTGAACGCGGGCGACGCAGTATGCTGGGTTTTGCCCGTGAGGATGGCATTTCGATTTGCAAAATTCCCAACTGCGGGCGGCGGCGACACAGCGGAGCTCTTTCCTCGCTTGCGGCTTTGCCCCTGCTCCGTTATAACCCCGGACAGAAAGGCTTCCGGCAATGTCACAAACGCCACCATACCCGTCGAAGATTGCAGCTTCTCCACTACGCCGTAAGACTGGAAAAATGGCGACGGCCGCGTTCTACCTTGGCACTATTGGTATGGTTCCGATATTGGGTATCCTGCCGGCGATTCTTGGCGTCATTCTGGGCATAGCCGCACTGGCGAAAAGGCGACCTCACAAGGGAGAGGCCGTAGCGGGGATTGTCATTGGCGGAGCGTCGCTATGCTTTTATTCGCTCTTTTTTTTCCGGCCTGGGAACACCACTTGGAGGATTCCAGGAATTCGCTCTGCCTGTCCAACTTGAAATGCATCGGCAATGCGATGTATATGTACCGGAACGATCGGAATCAATATCCATCTGATTTGAGGGATTTGCGTACAGAAACAGAAGGGGATTTATCCGTTTTGCTCCAGTGTCCTGCCGCCGACCATCATCGCCAGTCAGATTACTTCTACTTCGCCCCCGGCAAGAATGCGCCGGACGAGACAATGGTTGTCTGCGATTTCAAGGACAACCACAAGGGCGAAATGCGCAACGTGCTGTACGTGGACGGCCGCGCCAGCCGGATGTTGGAACCCGAGTTCCAGCAAGCGCTGGCCCAGCCCGAAAACGCCGCCTTCGCCGAGGCGCTGAAGAAGGCCCAAGGACCGTAGGTAGCCCGAAGGGCGAAGAGCGAGAGGCGAAACAGCGAAGAACAAGGTTCAGTCTGTAAGGAGTTTCTTTTCGCCGCGCCGAGAAAAGGGGACAGGCACCGATTTCAAACAGCCGAAATCGGAGCCAGTCCCCTTTTCTCTTCGCCGTTTCGCTCTTCGCCCCTCGCCCATCGATTTTCACGCCACCCCGTCCGCCGGCTGGACCTCGCCCTTAGGCCGGTGCTTCCAGCGGCGGTGGACCCATAAGTATTGTTCGGGCGCCAGGCGGATGACCTGCTCCAGGGCGGCCGTGTACTCCTGCGTGATCCACAGCACCGGGTCGTCCTTGCCGGCCCATTCGTGGGGGTAGATGATTCGATTGATGCCGATCTCGAAGTGGTAATCCTCGTCCAGCCGCTTTCCGTAGCCCACGACGACGGGCACGCCGTACTCCATGGCCATCAGCGCGATGATCTTGTAGGTGCTCGCCTTTCTGCCGAAGAAGTCCACGAACGCGCCCTTTCGCCCGGCGTCCTGGTCGGCGATGAACCCCACCACGCCCTTTTGGGCCAGCACCTGCTCGACCTCGACGGTCGCGCCGGACTTGTCCACGATCTTCATGCCGCTCCGCTCGCGGATGCCCAGGATGTAGTCGTTGATGTACGGGTTGTCCAGTTTCCGCGCGACGTCCACCGAGGGAAAGCCCAGCGTCGCCAGCACATACCCCACCACTTCCCAATTGCCGAAGTGCCCGGTCAGCACGATCAGCCCGTTTTGCCCCTCCAGCATCAGCCGGATGCCCTCGGACATGTTGGTCAGCACGACATGTCGCCGCCACCGCCCCGGCGTGACGAGCCGCGTGGTGAACAGAACCTCCAGCCCCAGGTAGACCAGGTTCCGCATGGAGGCGCGGGCGACCTGGCAGCGATGTTCCTCCGTCCACTCGGGAAAACTCCGCCGCAAGTGCTCCAGAGCGCGGTGCCGATGCCGCGCGTCAAACCGGTACATCAGATTGCCCAGCCACCGGGCCGTGCGATAGTTCGCCTCGTGCCCGAACATGTGTACGAACGCGGCGAACAACCGCAGGCCCAGGTAGGCGAGGTAGTCGAGGAACTTGTTTCTTGGTTTAGCCATAGGGGGAAATTGACAATTGACAATTTACGATTGACGATTGAACGGAAAGAAACACGCCTTCGCGAGCGGTTCTTTCAATTGTCAATTGTAAATTGTCAATCGTCAATTGTTCTTCATCTCGCCGAGGGTTTTCGCGACCAGTCCCACCACTTCCGCCGTCGGCACCAACGTCGCCTTCGCATCCGTCCGCCGCTTGAACTCGACCTTGCCTTCCTTGAGGCCCTTGTCGCCGACGACGATCCGCAGCGGGATGCCCAGCAGGTCGGCGTCCTTGAACTTCACGCCCGCCCGCTCGTCGCGGTCGTCCAGCAGCACGTCAACCCCGGCGGCCAAAAGCTCACCGTAAATGCGGTTGACCTCGGCGGCGATCTCGGGGCTTTCGTAGTTGATCGGGACGATCTCGACCTCGAACGGCGCGATGGCCGGCGGCAGAATGCAACCGTTCACGTCGTGACCTTTGTCGGACTCGATCGTCGAGGCCAATATCCGGTTCACGCCGATGCCGTAGCAGCCCATGATGCACGGTTTCTTCGCGCCGGTCTCGTCCTGGAAGATCGCGCCCAGCTTGTCGCTGTATTTGGTGCCCAGCTTGAACACGTGCCCGATCTCGATGCCGCGAGACTCGTGCAGGACTCCGCCGTCGTCCTTTGGAGAAGGATCGCCAGCCCGGGCATTTCGGATATCCCCTGCAATGCACATGTCATCCCAAGCGTCTCTCCTCCAATTGAAGTGCTTGACGTGATAACCATCCAGATTTCCACCGGCAATCCAAAAGTAATCCTTTTCCTGTCCTGGGGTTGGGAGCACATCCCAGTCCGCCACTACTGCTATCTCATCCATTTTCTGTTCTCGGCGAACTCGGTTGATTTGCGGCCCGATAAACCCTACCGGAAATCTATCTCTAACAGCTTTCGTCGGGTCGGCAATAGTTAAGGAAATCACCTTGCGACTGTGCTTTTCAAACCATCGCTGAGCCTCGCGACGAACCTTCCCCTCGTTGACCTCATGGTCCCCTCTGACAACGGCCAATACGTACCTAATGCGGCTGATGATCTGCTGTTGATAGGGGGTCCATTGTGCAGAATCGGTGTCGTCGAAAACGGCTTCAAACAAGATCGATTTTAGGGCGACTTTCTGTTTCGCACCAAAGAAGGCAGCCACCTGCTCAATAGTCTTGCAATCAGGCGTTTGAACCAGTTCAAGGTCACCTGTGGGTTTCGCGGGGTAGGCAGGAAAATTGAAATCTCGCTTTCGACCGCCGATTTCGCATTTCTCCACGTTGGCGGAGTAGTTGTTCTTGTCGCTGGACAGGATGATGTCCTCCCCGGCCTGGCAGGGGACCATGAACTCGTGGCTGGCCGAACCGCCGATCGGGCCGCTCTCGGCCTCGACGATCACGTACGCCAGGCCGCACCGCGTGAAGACGCGGCAGTAGGCGTCGTACATTTTCTTGTAGGTTTCATCCAGCGAAGCCAGGTCCGCGTGGAAGCTGTAGGCGTCCTTCATGATGAACTCGCGGCTGCGAAGCACGCCGAATCGCGGGCGGAGTTCGTCGCGGAATTTCGGGCTGATCTGGTAGATGCAGACGGGGAGCTGCTTGTAGCTGTTGATCTCGCCGGCCATCATGGAGGTGACGACCTCCTCCGCCGTGGGCGCCAGCACGTTCCAGGCGTCCTTGCGGTCGGCGAGTTTGAACATGGTGGGCCCGTAATCGACGTCGCGGCCGGTTCGTTGCCACAGTTCCATCGGCTGGAGAATGGGCATGAGGATTTCCTGCGCGCCGGCGGCCTCCATTTCCTGGCGGATGATTTCCATGATCTTGCGGAGGATCTTCCAGCCCAGCGGCAGGTACGTGTAGGTTCCGCTGGCGACCTTGCGGATAAACCCCGCGCGGATCATAAGCTGATGCGAGGCGATCTCCGCCTCGGCGGGAACTTCCTTGACCGTGGGAATCAGAAGCTGCGAGTATTTCATTGTTGCTCTCTTTGAGAATCCGGGATCGTCGAACAAAGGGCAGAGGTTAGAGGGGAGAGGTGAGAGTAACGGCAAAGACGCGCATACTCTCACCTCTAACCTCTCACCTCTAACCTTACGTGTTCGTTTATAACCGCACAGAGCGTCTTTTTCAACGTTGCCTCGCTAGAACCAGGCGTTGGCGTCGGTGGTCATGAACTCCTCCAGGGGAATGCCTTGGCCGACGACGAGAAGTTTTTTATACACCTTGAATTGGCCGGCGAACGCTTCGATGCCCGGCATGGAGGTTTTTCGACGCGTGCTTTTGACCTCAATGGCGATGATCTTGTCTCCCTTGGCCAGGACGAAATCCACTTCGCGGTTGACGTCCTGCCAATAATACACGCGAAGCGACGAGGCCCGAGCGCAGTTGACCAGGTGAGCGCCGACCGCCGATTCCACGAGCCTGCCCCAATGCTCGGGGTCTTCCCTCGTGGCCTGGAAGCCCTCGTCGGCGGCCGCGGTAATCAGGGCGTTGTTATGCACCTGGAACTTGGGGCTCGAAGCCCTGCGACGGACGTTCTGACCCGCGTATTTTTGCAGCCCCTCCAGCAGGCCGCACCCCCGCAGGATGTCAAGGTAATGGGCCAGCGTAGCGGTGTTGCCCCGATCCTGAAGCTGCCCCAGCAGTTTGGTCATCGAGAGCACCTGCCCGGAATAGTGGCAGCCCAGCTCGAACAGCCGCCGGAGCAAGGCCGGCTTGTCTATCCGCTGCATCTGCAGGATATCCTTGGAGAGTGTCGTCTCCACCAGCGAGTCCAGGATGTACTGCCGCCAACGCTGGGCGTCCTTGACGAGCGGCGCCGAACCGGGATACCCGCCGTGGTAAACGTATTGGTCCAAGTCCCAACCGAAGGCTTCTTTCATCTCGCCCAGCGACCAGTGACTGACAGGGATCACCTCGAATCGCCCGGCAAGGCTCTCGGAAAGCCCCCGCAAGACCAGAAGAGGCGCCGACCCCAACACCACCACGCGAAGCGGCACTCGCCCGGCTGAATCCTGGTCCCACAGCAGCTTGACCACGTCGGACCAGTCGGGAATCTTCTGGATCTCGTCCAGGACCAGCACGGCGGCGGCCTTATGGGCGGGGCCGCTCACGAACCGCCGGGCGGCTTCCCACTGCTGCTCGATCCAGACGCGATCTTTCGTCGCCGGCTCGTCGGCCGAGGCGTAATGCGAGGGCATTCGCAGCGTTTTCAGGACTTGCCGCACCAGCGTGGTCTTGCCCACCTGGCGCGGGCCTGCCAGAACCTGGATGAACCGCCTTGTCTCACGCAATCGGTCCAAAAGAACGCGATAAACGGGTCTCTTGTACATGGCCTTCATCCTCCGGAGCGACGTTGATTTAATTTACGAGGCATACCTCGTAATTTTACGAGGCTATCCTCGTATCGTCAAGCCTGCATCCCCGAGTCGGTTCGCAATGTTTTTCACGTGGGCGTATTCCCAAATCCCCGCGTCTTGGGTACACTCCGCCCATGAACGAACAGCGACGCTTTATCAATCAACTCATGGCCGGAGAGATGGTCGACCAGGTATTTCTCGTCCGCGACAAGGACCTGCGCACGGCAAAGAACGGCAGCCTGTACCTGCTCTGCACGCTGGGCGACCGCACGGGGGCGCTGCCGGCGCGCATGTGGCAGACCTCCGAGAGCATTTACAATTCGCTGCCGCTGGACGGTTTTGTGCAGGTCAAAGGCCGCACCGAAGACTACAAAGGCACGCTGCAACTGGTGGTCGACGCCCTGCGGCCGTGGTCGGCGGAAAAGGTGGACCTGGCCGATTACCTGCCGATCACGCAACTCGACATCGAACAGATGTGGGCCGAACTGCTCGAAATCCTGCGGGCGATCAAGGATCCCAAGCTCCGCGCACTGGTCAAGAAGTTCTGCGAGGACCGCGAGCTGGTGGCCGCGTTCAAGCGCGCCCCCGCCGCGATGTCGCTGCACCACCCGTTCATCGGCGGACTGCTGGAACACACCCTGGGCGTCGCCAAGTCCGCCAAGGCCGTGCTGCCGCTCTACCCGCGCGTCAACGCCGACCTGGTGCTTGCCGGAGTGTTCCTGCACGACATCGGCAAGACGGCCGAACTCAATGCCGGCACGAGCATGAACTACACCGACCGCGGGCAACTCGTCGGGCACATCACGATCGCCGCGATCTGGATCGCCGAAAAGGCCAGGCAGGTGGGCGACGATTCCGGCGAACCGTTCCCGCAAAAAACCATCGACCTGCTCCAGCACATCGTGCTCTCGCACCACGGCACGTTGGAGTTCGGCAGCCCGCGCCTGCCGGCCATCCCCGAGGCGTTCCTCCTGCACTACATGGACAACCTCGACGCCAAGGTCTGGATGGTCACGCACCACATTGACAACGACCCCGACCCCAAGTCCTCGTTCACAAGCTACTGCCGCGAGCTGGAAACGCGGGTGTACAAGAAGAGCGGGGAGCTGTGAAAAGCCCGTAGAGCGTGGGGCGTGAAGCGTAGGGCGTAACAGCAAAAGAAACAGCAGAAAAAGCGCCGACAGGCAAGCCGACTTAAGACTCGGCTTGCCTGTCGGCGCTTTTTCTTTTTTTCTTCGCCGTTACGCCCCACTCTCTACTCCCCACGCTTTACGGTCATTTCTCCACTTCCGCCAATTGCTTGCGGAGGGTCTGGTTGACTTGGCGCATCAGGTCCACGTACTCGACCTGGGCGGCCGTGAAGCGCTTGAAGAGGTCGTTGGCCACCAGCTTGTCGTGCAGGTCGCGGAGCTTGTGCTTGTCGTCGACCTCGACGGGTTTGTTCTCGTGCTCCAACTGCTCGACCTTCTGGGCCTGCTGCTGGTACTGCGAGAGCGTGTCCAGAACGTCCTTGTGCTCGTCGAGTTCCTTGCGGACCTCGCGCAGCTTCGCGGCCTGGGGCGACTCGCTGATCGCCTTGCCCAGCTTGCTCGCCATTTCAATGATCGAATCAGCCATCGCGTCACCTCTGTTCGTTGACTCGTTAATTCGTTAACTGGTTGATTGGTTAACTCGAATTAACGAATCAACCAGTTAACGGCCTTTCGCCGGACTTTCCGATAACCAACCCGTCCGGCGACACGTATAATCCGCAAAAGAACCTCTGAGGAGCATCTTATGCCGGAACGTTACGCGGACGCCATTCTAAAGTATCTTGCCGACCGAAGCTACCAGCCGATCAAGCCTCGGCAGCTCGCGCGGCAGATGGGGATCGCCGAGGAGGAGTACGGCACGTTTCGCGAGGCGGTGAAGGTGCTGCGCGACAGCGGGCGGATCGTCTTGGGCGCCAAGGACTCGCTCATGCTGCCGGAGATCGCCTCGCGGATCGTGGGGTTCTACAGGCCTAACCCGCGCGGATTCGGTTTTGTGGTGCCCGAGACCCCCAACGCGCACGCGGACCTGTTCATTCCCGAGGGCGCCAGCGGCGGCGCGATGAACGGCGACCTGGTGCGGTGCCGGGTGGTTCAGACCACGCGGCGCGAGGGCAAGAGCTACGTCGGCCAGGTCATCGAGGTTGTGCGCCGGGGCAGCAACCGGTTCGTCGGAACGCTGGAGCAGACGCAGGGCACGTGGTTCGTGCTGCCCGAGGGCAAGCAGATGGCCACGCCGATTGTCGTGCGGGACATTTCTGCGGCCAGCCCGCCCAGCGGGACCAAGGTCGTCGCCGAGATCGTGCAGTATGCCACCAAGGCCGGCGACCTGCCGGTGGGCGTGATCGTCGAGGCCCTGGGCGCCAAGGGCGAGTTGGAGGTCGAGACGCTTTCGGTGATCCGAGCGCACGGCCTGGAGGACACGTTCTCCGAGGCCGCCCTGTCCGACGCCCGCGCGGCCATCGCTGGGTTTGACCCCGCGAACCTCGACGGCCGCGAGGACCTTTCTGCCTTGACCATCGTCACCGTCGATCCGCCCGACGCGCGCGACTACGACGACGCCATCAGCCTGGAGGCCCACGGCGACGGCACGTGGACGCTGGGCGTGCATATCGCCGACGTGTCGCATTTCGTGCGCGAGGGCACCACGCTCGACGAGGAGGCCCGCCGCCGCGGCACCAGCACGTACTTCCCCAAAAAAGTCGTCCCCATGCTGCCTGAAATCCTGTCCAACGGCGTGTGCAGCCTCCAGGAAGGCCAGCGGCGGTTCTGCCAGAGCGCCTTTATCCGCTATGACGCCGCCGGCGAAGTCACCGGTCGGCGGTACGCTCGCTCGGTCATCCAGTCGGCCAAGCGGCTGACCTACCTCCAGGCCCAGGACATCCTTGACGGGAAAACCGGCGGGTACGAACCGCGCGTCATCCGGCTCGTCAGCGACATGCACAAGCTCGCCCGCGTCATCGAGGCCCGCCGCCGCCGCGCCGGAATGCTCCACCTGGACCTGCCGGAGGTCGAGCTGGTTTTCGACGAGCACGACAAGGTCGTCGACGCCGTCAAGGAGGACAGTTCCTACACGCACACGATCATCGAGATGTTCATGGTCGAGGCCAACGAGGCCGTCGCCACGCTGCTGTCGGACCTCAAGAGGCCGTTCCTTCGCCGCATCCACCCCAGCCCCGACCAGTTCGGCTCCAAGCAGCTCATCGACTTCGTCCACGCCTGCGGACACAAGCTGCCCGCCCACATGACCCGCAAAGACATGCAGGAACTGCTCGCCGCCGTCAAGGGCAAGCCCGAAAGCTACGCGGTCAACCTGGCCCTGCTCAAAACCTTCGAGCAGGCGGAATACTCGCCGATGGCCGTCGGGCACTTCGCCCTGGCCAGCGAGAACTACTGTCACTTCACCAGCCCGATCCGCCGCTATCCGGACCTGACGGTGCATCGGCTCTTTGAGGAATACTGCCGCGGCACGATCGCCTCGCGCCCGCCCGAGGACATGTCCGCGCTGGTGCGATTGGGCGAGCATTGCACGGCGGCGGAGAAGCGCTCCGAGGGCGCCGAGAACGAGCTGCGGGACGTCCTTATTCTCCAGTTCCTGGCCACGCGGCTGGGGGACGTGTTCGACGGCGTAATTACGGGCGTGACCAATTTCGGCATGTTCGTGCAGTCGATGCGGTTCCTGATCGAAGGACTGGTGCGCCTGGAGGACCTGGGCGACGATTGGTGGGAAGTCAACGGCAAGCTGGGCCTCGTGGTCGGCCAGCGCAGCGGAAAGCGCTTCCGCATCGGCGACGTGATGACGGTCAGAATCGCCAACGTGGACCTGGCCCGCCGCCGCCTGAACCTGGCACCGGAACGCACCAAGCAACCGGACGGCCAACCCAAGCGGGAGTCCAAGCGCGGCAAAGGCCCCAAGCCCGCCAAGGGCGCTCAACCCGCCCCGCCGCCGAGCGCAAGGAGCAGGATTACTGGACGAAGGCAACGTC
>CAZYDC010000163.1:0-9833 GCA_964646065.1 uncultured Planctomycetaceae bacterium
CCGCCGATGACCTTTCCAACGGTCGTGCAGGACGGCGCCTGCGTGATCGCCAACTCGGCCGGTTGGTCGACCGTATAGACTTGCCCCGTGAAGCTGTTGTTCCCCAGCAGAACGCTCACATTGTTGCTTTGATTGTTGGCCACAACCAAGTCCGGCTTGCCGTCGCCGTTGAGGTCCGCGACCGTGATGGAAGCTGAATACGAGCCGACAGTGAGGGTGTTCTGTGATTGGAATGTCCCATCGCCGTTGCCCAACAGCACGGTTACGTCGTTGCTGAAGCTGTTGGCGACGACGAGGTCCAGGGTCCCATTGCCGTCCAAGTCTCCCACCGCGACGGAGCACGGACTAAAACCGGCGGAGAAGCTCCTCTGGGCCTGGAACGTCCCATCCCCGTTGCCCAGCAGGACGCTGACGTTGCCGCTGCCCTGGTTGGCCACGACCAAGTCCGGCTGGCCGTCGCCGTTTACATCCGCGACCGAGACGGAGTACGGTTGCGAACCCACGAAGAATGTCTTCTGGGCCTGGAATGTCCCGTCTCCGTTGCCCAACAGGACGCTCACGTTGCCGCCAGAGTAGTTGGCCACGACCAGATCCTGCTTCCCGTCGCCGTTCACGTCGGCCACAGCGATTGAGGACGGAACCGAACCCACGGCGATGCTCTGCGGGGCCTGGAACGTCCCATTGCCGTTGCCCAGCAGCAGGTCAACGGTGTTGGTATTTGGATTGGTGACGACCAGGTCCGGCTTGGCATCCCCGTTTACATCCGCCACAGCGAGGAAACGAGGCGATGATCCGGCGGCGATGGTTTGTGCGGACTGGAAGGTCCCGTTCCCGTTGCCCAGCAGGACGCTCACGTTGTTGGAACTCCAGTTGGCGATGACCAGATCCGGCTTTCCGTCGCCGTTGATATCAGCCACCGCCAGGTCACTGGAACCTGAACCCGCGGCGAATGTCTGCTGGGCCTGGAATGTCCCGTCGCCATTGCCCAACATGACGCTCACGCTGTTGGAGGACGAGTTGGCGACAACCATATCCAACTTGCCGTCGCCGTTCAGGTCCGCCACCGCAACGGAGGCCGGCATCGATCCGGCGCCAAAGGTCTTCTGGGCCTGGAAAGTTCCGTCGGCATTGACCAGGTGATGCCCGGAGGCGTCCACGATGCTGCCGTTATCCACCAGGTTCAGCCCCACCGTGCCGTTGCCGACGATATTGTTCACCGTCACGTTGTAAACCGAGTTGTAACCGCTGCCGGGGGAGACCACGACCGTGGAAGAAGCCGACGTTCCGCCGCTAAGCGCCAACTGGAAGTCGGCGGGGGTGACGCCCGTGACGGGCGTGCTAAACGTGACGGCGTAGGTGACGCTGGAGCCTTCGGCAGTCGCACCCGCCGGGCTTGCGCGATTGATCGAATAGACCATGGGCGGTGGGAGGGTGGCGAAGCTGGAGGAGACAACGCCCGTCAGGTTGCCGTCGTGGGCAAGCACGGTGTAGTTGCCGGGGTAACTGATACGCAGGTTGTTGAAAGTGGCGATGCCGTTCACGGCCGCGACCGAGACAGCGTTGCTGCCGGAGGCGAAGATGGCGCTGCTCAGGGTCAGTGTGACCGTGGAATTGTTTGTGACGACAACGTTCCCCCACGAATCCTCGACAGCCACGGTCACGGGGGGACTGATGATTGTGCAGGCCTGGACGCTGGTCGGTTGCTGAATGAAGGCAAGCTTCGCCGCCGCGCCGAAAACCTGAAAACTCAGGGAAGTGGCCTGGGTAAGGGCGCCGTCGTGGGCGATCAGGGTATCGGCGCCTGGATTGGTTATTTTCAAGTTGCTGAACGTGGCGATGCCATTGACGGCATTGACCGTCGTGGTGCTGAGGTAGAAAGTTCCACTGCTCAAGGTCATCGTGACCTGCGAGGAATCCGTCGTGACCGTGTTGCCGAATTGATCCTGGACCGCAACGGTGACGGCGGGAGTGATGGCCTTGCCGGTCGCCGTGTTGGTCGGTTGTTGAGTAAAACCAAGTTTTGTCGCGACCGCCGGGCTAATGGTGAAACTGCCGGAGGTAGCGCTCGTCAGATCGCCATCGCCGGCGGTCAGAGTGTAGTTGCCTGCGGCGTTGATAATCAGGTTATAGAACGTGGCGACGCCGTTCTTGGCTGTGGTCGTGGCGGTATTGCCGCCGGAGGCAAAGGTTCCGCCATTAAGCGTCAGCGTGACGACCGACGAGTCGCCGCTGACCGTCGCGCCGCCGGAATCTTCCACGGCGACTTGAACGCCGGTCCCGGGATTGATGATGCACCCAACGGAAGTGCCGGCCGGCGGCTGCGTGAAGGCCAGATGAGTCGGCTGATCGATGGTGTAAAGTTGGCCCGTGAAGCCGTTGGTTGCCAGCAATATTCCGGCATTGTCGTTGCCCTCGTTGCTGACGGCCAGGTCGAGCTTGCCGTCGCCGTTGATGTCGGTCACAGTGACAGCGTTCGGAGTCTCCCCGACCGCAATGGTCTTCTGGGCCTGGAAGGTTCCGTCCCCATTGCCCAGCAAAATGCTGAGATTGTCGCCGTTCCAGTTCGTGACGGTCAAGTCGGGCTTGCCATCCCCGTTGATGTCAGCCACTACGACGCAATGGGGGCTCGAACCCGCGGCGAAGGTCTCCTGTGTCTGGAAGGTTCCGTCCCCATTGCCCAGCAAGACGCTCACATTGTTGGAGTCGCCGTTGGGCACAATCAGGTCCGGCTTGCCGTCGCCGTTCACGTCCGCCATCGCGAGGTCGGTATATGGATCCGAGCCGACCGCAAAGGTCTTCTGGGCCTGGAACGTCCCGTCTCCATTGCCCAGCAAAACGCCGGCAGTGCCGCTTTCCCCATTGTCGACGACCAAGTCCAGTTTGCCGTCGCCGTTCAAGTCCGCCACCGCGACGGAGCCCGGCATGTAGCCGGTGGCGAAAGTCATCTGGGTCTGGAAAGTCCCATCCCCGTTGCCCAGCAGAACGCCGACAGTGTTGTCTACCACGTTGACGACAACCAGGTCTGACTTGCCGTCGCCGTTTACATCCGCCGCCGCCAAGAATCGAGGGCCGACGCCGGTCGCGAATGTCTGTTGCGCCTGAAACGTCCCGTCCCCGTTGCCCAACAAGACACTGACGGTGCAACTGCCAAAGTTGGTAAAGACAAGATCCGGCTTTCCGTCGCCGTTTACATCCGCCGCCACGACACCGCATGCGCAGTGTCCGACGGCAAAGGTTTGCTGGGCCTGGAACGTCCCGTTCCCGTTGCCCAGCAGGATGCTGACGGTGTCATTACCGTCGTTGGAGACGACCATGTCCAGCTTGCCATCTCCGTTCAGGTCAGCCAAAACGACGAAGTCAGGCTCTGAGCCAGAGCCGGTCGTGTACGCCTGCTGAGGTTGGAAGGTTGCATTGGCATTGGCCAGATGATTCCCCGCCTGGTCGTGGATGCTGCTGTTGTCCACCAGATTGAGCCCCAGCGTGCCGATGCCGCTGATGCTGTTCACCGTCACGTTGTAAACCGAGTTGTATCCGCTGCCGGGTGAAACCGCGACCGTCGAAGAGGCCGTGGTCGCGCCGGTAAAGGCCAACTGGAAATCGGCCGCGGTGACGCCGGTGACGGGCTCGCCGAATGTGACCGCATAGGTGACGCTTCCAGGTTCGGCAATCGCACCCGACGGGCTTTCGCGATTGATCGAAACCACCGCGCAGTACGGGGCGATGGTGAAACTGGGCGAGGTCGCGCCGGTCAAAGATCCGTCGCTGACGGTCAGGGTGTAGTTTCCGGCGGTATCGATGACCAGATTGCTGAAGGTAGCCACGCCGTTCACGGCAGCGACCGAAACGGTGTTGCTGCCGGAAGCGAAGGTTCCGCCGCCGAGGGTAAGCGTTACAATGGAATTGTCCGTGGGCATCGTGTACCCGGCCTGGTCCTGAACCGCAACGGTCACGGCTGGGCAGATAGCCATTCCGGCCGCCGTGCCGGTCGGTTGTTGCGAGAAATATAGTTTCGTTGCCGGGCCGAAAATAGTGAAACTCCCGGAAGTGGCCTGGGTCAGCGTGCCATCGCTAGCGGTCAGGGTGTAGCTGCCGTCGGTGTTGATGATGAGGTTATTGAAAGTGGCGATGCCACTGACGGCCGCGACTGCGGTGGTGTTCCCGCCATTGGCAAAGGTTCCTCCGTTCAGTGTCAGGGTGACAACCGAAGAGTCACCGCCGACCGTCGCGCCGCTGGTGTCTTGCACTGCGATTTGAACCCCGCCTGAGCCATTGACGATGCTCCCAGCGGCGGTGTTCGTCGGCGAGGTCGAGAAGCCCAGCTTTGCCGGGTGGTCGATGGTGTAGACCTGCCCCGATAAGCCGCTGATGTTCAGGAAGACGCCCTCGCTAGTGGCGTAATAGTTGGAAGCTACGAGGTCCGGCATGCCGTCGCCGTTCAAATCGCAAACCGCGACCGAAACCGGACACGAGCCCGAGCCCGTAAAAACGATCTGCTGGGCCTGGAACGATCCGTCCCCATTGCCCAGCAAAACACTTAGAGTGTTGTCGTCGCAGTTGGCGGTAACTATGTCCGGGTTCCCGTCGCCGTTAACGTCAGCCACTACGACTGACGTCGACCGCTCCCCGACAGCGAATGTCTTTTGGGCCTGGAATGTCCCATCCCCGTTGCCCAACAAGACGCTGACGGCGTTGTTTGTATCGCTGACATTGCTGACGACGATGTCCGACTTTCCGTCGCCGTTCACGTCCGCTACGGCAACGCAGTAGGGGGCCGACCCGGTGGCAAAGGTCTTCTGGGCATGGAACGTCCCGTCCCCGTTGCCCAAGAGAACGCAGACATTTCCGTAGATGTTGCCTGGTACCACAATGTCCGGTTTGCCGTCACCGTTCACGTCGGCCACTGCAACGAAAAATGGGTTTGAACCGCCTTGCAGGGTTTTCTGTGCCTGAAACGTCCCGTCCCCGTTGCCCAGCAGAACGCTGACGGTGCTGCTCCCCTCGTTGGCGACGACCAGGTCCGGCCTTCCGTCGCCGTTTACATCCGCCACAGCGACGGCGTACGGGATTGAACCGACGGCGTAGGTCTTTTGTGCCTGGAACGTCCCGTCCCCGTTGCCCAGCAGGACACTCACATCACCGCCGCTCTGGTTAGTAACGACCATATCCGGCTTGCCGTCGCCGTTTATGTCCGCCAACGCAACTGATGAGGGATACCATCCGACAGCGAATGTCTGCGGGGCGCCAAACGTCCCATCGCCTTTACCCAGCAGCACGCTCGCTTCGTTGGCGTCCCAGTTGGCAGTGACCAAGTCCGGCTTGCCGTCGCCGTTCACATCCACCACCGCGACAGATCCCGGCTGGGGTCCGGCCGCAAAGGTCTTCTGAGCCTGAAATGTTCCGCTGGCATGGGTGGCCAAGTGATCCCCCCCCGCATCCACGATGCTGCCGTTGTCCGCCAGGTTCAGCCCCAGCGTTCCGTTGCCGGCGATGTTGTTCACCGTCACGCTGTAGGCCGAGTTGTAACCGCTGCTGGGCGAAACCACGAACGTTGAAGAAGCCGTCGTCGCGCCGGTGAGCGCCAACTGGAAGTCGGCGGATGTGACGCCGGTGACGGGTTCACTGAACGTGACCGCGTAGGTGACGCTGGTGGCCTCGGTGGCCGCGCCGGCCGGGGTTTCCCGATTGATCGAAAGGACCGTCGGGGCCGTGCTCAGCAGCAGCCGCGGCTCAAGCGGTTCCACCACAAAGCGATGCGCGGTGCCCTGGCGGCCGACGGGCGGATGCATCGAACGCTGGTTGAGAAAACGCACCCTGCCCAACAAAACGCCGTAAAGCTCTCGAAGCCGACCCGTCATGTGTGACGCTGGGGACATTGCCTGTTCTCCTTTCGCCTGACAAAACGCGACGCCTATACGTTCTCCGTCGCTTCCCCGCAACGGCACGATCCAAGAAAGGGGCAACCGCTCCCGAAAAAGCGAGCCGATGCCCCTTGACACCCGCAACGCAGGGAAGCAAGGAGGCACTGCTCTAACAACTACTCTAAGATAATGATCTTACCGCGCTTCGACAGATTCACAAGTGACTTTTTGGAAATTCTTGGAAATCCGGTGCAATCGCGCTCCGGTGGCGTGGGCATTTTGCCCGTGCCGCGTTTGCTAACGGAGGAATCTCTTATTTCCGATGATTTTTATGGAACCAAACCGCCCGTTGCGCGTTTATACTTATAGGCGCGCGGGCGGTTTGCGCTGAGAGTGTATCTGACAATGGAGATTTGACTCGCCGCCCGCCCTTACTGAAAGGTTGACCGCATGACCACGCTGGAATACAGAAGTGTCCAGGACATTCTGGGGCAATTGAACTTTGTCCAGTTGCGTCGGCGATTCTACCGGTTGATTACGGGCCTGACGGCGATCACGGCCGTCGTGCTGGGTTCGCTGCTGCTGGCGCTTCCGCTGGCGGGGCTTTGGTCCTCGCAGCCGCCCGCGGCGCTGCGTTGGGGCCTGCTGGGCGGACTGGCCGTGCTGTGGGTCGGCTCGCTGCTGCACTTTCTTGTGCGATGGATGTTCTGGAAGCAGAACCCCGCGCAGATCGCCCGGTTCGTCGAGCAGGCGATGCCTGAAATCCGCAACGACCTGATCAACTCGGTGCTGCTATCGCGCGACCGCGAGCAGGCCAGCCCGGAAATGGTCGAGCTGGCCATTCGCGAGGCGGTCGCCCGGTCCGGCCGCGTGGACATCGTCAAGAGCATTTCGCTGACCCCGCTGAAGCGTTGGGGCATCGCCGCCGGCGCTGCCGCGCTGCTGCTGGTCCTGACCGGCGTGTCGGCCCCGCAGCTTATGAATCGCGGATGGGCGGCCATTTTCTCGCCCACGCAGTATCTGGCGCAGGTCGGCAGCGTGAAGATTCTCCAGGTCAATCCGGGCGACTCCGAGGCGTTCATCGGCGAGCACATGAACGTCATCGCCACCATCGACAACACCAACCGCAAGCCGCAGACCGCCGAAATCCTCATCGAGGGCGACCCCATCGCCCAGGCCATGATGCCCAACGCCGACAACACCGCCTTCACCTTCGCGATGGACATCAAGAACGATTTCAACTACGCCGTCCGCGTCGGCGACACCCGCTGGCCGATGGACAAGCCCTATTACCACGTCAAGGTCCTGCGCGGCGTGCAGGTCGAGTCGATGACCGTACGTTATGAATACCCGCTCTACACCAAGCTGCCGCCCAAGACGATGCCGCTGACGGACGGCGCCGTCGAGGCCCCGGCCGGGACCATCGCGACGGTGGCCGTGACGCTCGCCGAACCGGTGCCCGCGGCCGTGCTCGAGGTGCGCGACGGCGCGCTGACCCCCATGGCCTGCTCCGGCGGAAAAACCTTCAGCCAGACTATCGACATCGAGAAGGACGGCGCCTACCGCATCGAGCTGCGCGACCGCCAGGGCCGGATCATCCAGCAACTGCCCGAGGTGGGCAAGGACGACCCCTCCGCCGGGCAAGCCACCAGCGGCGGGTACTACCGCATTCACGCCATTCCCGACCAGCCGCCCAAGGTGGTTTTCCAGACGCCCCTGAGCGACGTCAACGTCGGACCCGGCGGCAAGGTCCAGACCAAGGTCAAGGTCTCGGACGATTACGGCCTGGACCTGGTGCAGTTCATGGTCGGCAAGGCCGGCGCCGAAAAGCCGATGACCGATTTCAACATGGCCCCGGCATTGAAGTCCAAGTCGGTAATGCTCGATTACACGATCAACATCCCCGCCGACACGCCCGAGGGAACCGAACTGATTTTCTACGCGACGGCGACCGACAATTGCCCCAAGGCGCCGCAGACGACGACCTCCAACCGGTTCAAGATCACCGTGCAGAACATGGCCAAGGTGGCCGCCGAGCAGTCCCGGGCCTATGAGGAGTTGCACGAGCGGCTGCTGACCCTGCTCAAGATGCAGGAGCACGAGCGGGTGGGCACGGGCGTCGCATCGGCTGCCGGCAAGGTCGCCGACGCCAGCGCCAAGGGCAAGGAGGTCCTGGAAGGCCAGCGCAAGATTCGCGCCGAAATCCAGGACGTGCTGGCCAAGACGCACTTCGACCAGGAACTGGCGACGGCCCAGCTTGCGCTGGTGGCCCTGGCCGAAAGCGAGGCCCCGCTGGCGATCGAGCAGGCCTCCGTGCTGAGCACGGCAGGCTCGCTCTCCGAGCGCGACGGCGCCTGCCAACTGCTGGGCGGAACGCAGAACCGGATCATCAGCCGCTTGCAGGACCTGCTGGCCTACCTGCCCATGATGATGCAGGAAAAGAGCCAGGCCACCTCGCGCCCCGGCGAGAACCTGCCCCAGGACGTCAAGGACAAGCTCTCGTCGCTCAACAAGGACCTGCAAAAATTTATCGACGCGCAGAAGAAAATCGTCCAGGCCACCAGCGAACTGGCCAAGAAGGACGTGGACAAGTTCACCACCGAGGACGAGAACCTGCTCCACAAGCTCCAGACCCAGCAGGACGACTGGGCCAAGTTCCTCAACGAAAAATTCCAGGACCTTTCCAAGATGGCCGCCCAGGACTTTTCCGATCCGGTGGTGATGAAGGAACTGGTCGCGGTCAAGTCGGACATCACGATGGCCAAGGACGCGCTGACCCAGAAGTCCATGGAGATCGCCACCGCGCTGGAGGACAACGGAATCGAGAACGCCAAGAGCCTGACCGCCAACATCGAGAAGTGGCTGATGGACACGCCCAAGCGGGCCAAGTTCTCGATGGAAGACCCCACCGACGGGCAGACGCTGACCGAACAACCCCAGTTGCCCAAGGAGCTTTCCGACCTGGTCGGCGACCTGCTGGAGCAGGAAGAGGACCTCTTCGACCAGATGGAAGACCACACCAGCAAGTACAATCAGAGCGGCGACAAGGGCATCGGATGGGACGCGGGCGACGGCCCGATCTCGAACATGAACGCCCAGGGCGTGACCGGCAACCAGTTGCCCGGCAAGGACGAAATGAGCGGGCGGAGCGGCGAGGGCCGCCAAGGCAAGGCCAGCGGCGAGTACGTCGAGGACAAGGCCGTGGGCAAGGGCGGGCGGCGCACCCCCACGCGGCTGACCAAGGAACCGTTCCAGAAGGGCCAGATCAAGGATAGCTCCGCCGAGGCGGCCGGCGGTTCGACCGGCGGCGGAAAGGTCAGCGGCGCCGGAGGCGAGGGTCTCGAAGGCCCGATTCCGCCCCCGCTGGCCAAGGAACTGGAGCGCATGGCCGGCAAGCAGGCGGCCATCCTGAGCAAGGCGCAGCGAATGGCCCCGAAGTTCAAACAGGGCGACTACGCCAACTTCAAGTTCCTCGAAGGCATCGCGCTGATGAACAAGGTCCAGGACGACCTGAAAAATTATCGCTACCAGAACGCCCTGCGGACCCGCCAGACGATGGTCGAAAACCTCAAGCAAACGCGCCTGCTGCTCACCGACGGACTGGATGTCAAAACCGACACCACCACGGCCATGCCCAAGTACATCCGCGACGACATTGCCGACGCCATGAACGAAAAACTCCCCGCCCAATACAAAGACGCCCTGGAGCAGTACTACAAGAAACTCAACGAGCAAACGAAGTAGGCAAAAGGGGACTGGCTCCGACTGCGGCTGTTTGCAGTCGGTGCCTGTCCCCTTTTGCGGGCACCCTGAGCGCGCGGTGAAGAAAAGGGGACATTCAACTTTTCCCTTTTGCGCACAAACGTCATGAGACATTTACGCTATCGCGTTCAATAACGATGAACTCGACATGAAAAAGGGGTTCTCATCCAATTTAAGTGGTGGAAAATCGAAGGTCATGGCACATAACAGATA
>CAZYDC010000164.1:0-7162 GCA_964646065.1 uncultured Planctomycetaceae bacterium
GTGCAGGACGGTGTTGCTGGAGCCGCCCATGGCGATGTCGAGCGTCATGGCGTTGAGGAAGGCCGGGCGGGTCATGATGTTTTTGGGCAGCAGCGGCCAGCCGGTTCGGCAGCCGGCGGCGGCCCACTGGCGGGCCATCGCGACGATCCGCCGGGCGGCCGTGGCGAACAGTTCCATTCTGGCCTCGCTGGTGGCCAGGCAGGTGCCGTTGCCCGGCAGCGCCATGCCGATGGCCTCGGCCAAGCAGTTCATGCTGTTGGCCGTGAAGAGGCCGCTGCACGAACCGCAGGTGGGGCAGGTTTTGTTCTCGAACTGGCCTACCTGTTTGCGGGTCATGGCGCCGGTCTGCAACTGGGCGACCGCGTAAAACTGGTCGATCAGGTCCACGTCCTTGCCGGCGACGTGCCCGGCCTCCATGGGCCCGCCCGAAACGAAGATCGTCGGGATGTTGAGTCGCAAAGCGGCCATGAACATGCCGGGGATGATCTTGTCGCAGTTGGGCAGGCAGATCATGGCGTCGAACTGGTGGGCCTGGACCATCGACTCGACGCAGTCGGCGATGAGCTCGCGGCTGGGCAGCGAGTACTTCATGCCGACGTGGCCCATGGCGATTCCGTCGCAGATGGCGATGGTGTTGAAGACGAACGGCGTCCCGCCGGCGGCGCGGACCTGCCGCTTGACGTACTCGCCGACGGCATCCAGGTGCGCGTGGCCGGGCACAATGTCGGTGTAACTGTTGCACACGGCGATCAGCGGTTTGCGGATATCGCTGTCGGTCAGGCCGGCGGCCTTGAACAGGCTGCGGTGGGGGCTTCGCTGATCGCCTTTCTTGACGGCATCGCTACGCATGATGGCTCCAGTCATTACATTGTAGCATGGGCATCTTGCCCATGAGTATCACGGGCATCTTGCCCGTGTCTTCCTTGTTGCTGCTGCCGTATTTGCCAAGGAAGAAACAGAATAAGAAACAAAGCACGGGCAAGATGCCCGTGAGACTCACGGGCGAGACGCCCGTGCTACTAACGGAGTTTATTCGTCGTCTTCGTTCATCGCCGCGCCGGCGTTGGGTTGCCGCCCTCGCTGCATGGCGATGATTCCGGTTCGGGCCAGTTCGCTGATGCCGTTGGGGCGCACCAGGTCGATGAAGGCGTCGAGCTTGTCGGAAATTCCGCTGAGCTCGACCATCATGCTGGTGCGAGAAACGTCGACGACGCGGCCGCGGAACAGCTTGACCAGTTCGATGACCTCGTGGCGTTTTTCCGCCGGCGCGTGGACGCGGACGAGCATCAGGTCGCGCTCGATGTAGTCGAGCTGGGCGTAGTCGCGGACCTTGACCACCGTGACGATCTTGGCCAGTTGTTTGCGGACCTGCTCCAGGACCCGGTCGTTGCCGATGACGACGATGGTCATCCGCGAAACCTTGGGATCCTCGGTCCGTCCGACGACGAGCGAGTCAATGTTGAATCCGCGAGCGGCGAACATGCCGGCCACGTGGGCCAACACGCCCGGTGCGTTCTGAACGATTGCGGTGATTACGTGTTTCATGGGATTGCGATAGACTTAAGCAGTCTGTTCCTTTTTGGTGTGTTCGTAAGTAGGCTTGAACATCGCCCGTTTCTCCTCCGGCACGAGTTCCTCGAATGTGGATATGAACCTCGTGGCAACACCGCTGACGCACTTGATTACCACGTCAACATTATATTGATTGATCGCTTCTTCCGGCAGAAATGCGTTTACCACAAGGAAGTTTTCCCCATCATATACCTTGGCAATCTGAATGCGTCCGTAAGGATAAAAACCGCCGGGGCTGATGAAAATAGATCGATAGGCTAACTCCTTGGCAAATTCGGAGCTTTCCTGGAAGTTATCAAGAAGCTGTACTACAAATGAATATGCCTTGAAATTTTCATGATAAAAGGGGATTACAGTGAATTCTACATTCTCGACTTGAACAGGCACCAATATGGCTTTGGTGACGTCGCCTTCTTTTTGTATCTCGTACCGAAGTTTAAGTATTTCAAGAACTTCTTCGAGTTTATTCACGTGGTTTCTCCGCACAGAATGTCGCCAACCGGTAAAAGATTTGGCTTGGAGTCAGAGGACTTCCAGGAACTTACCGCTAGGTGGAATGAACTCAGGGATATCCTGTTGCGTTTATCCGGTTTCCCGATGGCAAGATGGGCGAGGATTGCGGGGCTAGGGGTCAAGTCCATGTAATTCGGCACAATCATGACGTTGGGATGCACCCGTAGCTCCGGTGAGTGGAGCAGGACAAAAGAAGTTTGCTGGTGTTCGTCTGAAACTTTCGATTTCGATGGGAATCTTGTGGCAATAATGAATGTGGTTCCAGCCCAAGCCGCAATGATGGCCGCCATTGTCCAAGGGCCTTGCGAACCGAGCCAGTCGCGCGCGAAAAAAGCCGCCAATCCAATGGACGCTCCAATCAAACCCAATATGATCCTTGCATAAGTCTCTTTCATGCCGCTTTTCCCTTCGCAGTCGGCTCCCTCAACATATTAGTCCCAATGATAGCTATGAGGGATCCTGCAACGTAGGCAATTATCACAAGCCCGTCCTTGCGGTATCCCGCGGTCATGCCAGCCAAACTAAGCAGGAGCAGCAGAAGGCACCACCCCAGTTCACTCCTTCGGGATTCCATGTTATTGCGATACCGGCCTCCACCCGCCATTTTCTTGCCAGCGCTCATGTTCATCGTCAACCCCCAGACGACAAATGAAAAACCTGCGAAGCAAATGTCCCCAGCAATTGTATCTACGCTGGTCCTGATTAGCGCCTTCAGCAGGAGGTACCCTACCTGAAGCCAGAAGGGCGCGTAAGTCAGGATAAGTTGTCCGCCCTTCTTCATCATGGTTCTTCAAATTAGTCTTTGGGGGCTCCAGGGTCAAGCGTTACGCCAGTTTTCCGAGGTCCATTTCGTGGAGGCTCTTTCCCACGGCGACGAACGGGTAGACATTTTCTTCGGGTTCGACATGCACGTCCATGACCACCGGGCCGGGGTGGCGGATCGTCTCGGCGATGGCGTCGGCCAGTTCGCTCCGCTCGGTGACGGTGATGCCGCGGGCGCCGAAGCTCTCGGCGATGCCCGCGAAACCGGGACACGGATGGTTCACCGAGGAATACCGCCGGCCGTAGAACATCTCCTGCCACTGGCGGACCATGCCCAGGTACCCGTTGTTCAGGACGACGAACTTCACCGGCTGCTCGTACTGCACGGCCGTGATGACCTCGACCATCGTCATGGAGAAGCTGCCGTCGCCGTCGATGTCGAAGACCAGTTTTCCGGGGTTGCCGACCTGCGCGCCGATGGCGGCGGGGCAGCCGTAGCCCATCGTGCCCAGCCCGCCCGAGGAGAGCAGTTGCCTGGGTTTGCGCCATCCGTAAAACTGTGCGGCCCACATCTGGTGCTGGCCGACGCCGGTGGCGACGATGGCGTCGTGATCGGTCATCTCGCCGATCTTCTGGATGACTTCCTGCGGTTTGATCTTGCCCTCGGCCTGGTAGTGGAACGGATACTGTTCCTTCCAAAGCGCGATCTGGTCCAGCCACTCCTTGCGATAGGCCGGCTGGAGGAATTCGAGCAGGCGCTCGAGAATGATCTTGGCGTCTCCGACGACGGGGATATGAGCCTCGACGTTCTTGGAGATGGACGCGGGCTCGATGTCGATGTGGATGATCTTGGCGCCGGAGGCGAAGGTGGCGACGTTTCCGGTGACGCGGTCGTCGAAGCGGGCGCCGACGGCGATGAGGCAGTCGCACTGCTGCACGGCGTAGTTGGCGGCGGCCGAACCGTGCATGCCCAGCATTTGCAGGGCCAGCGGGTCGGTCTCGTCGACCGCGCCCAGGCCCAGCAGGGTGGTGGTCACGGGGATGTCGAACTTATGGGAAAGCTCGCGAAGCGCCTCGCTGGCGCCGGAGGTGATGACGCCCCTTCCGACGTAGAACAGCGGGCGCTTGGAGGCGTTGATCGCCTCGGCCGCGATCTTGATCTGCCGGACGTGCCCTCCGGTGCGGGGCTTGTACCCGGGCAGGTTCATTTCCAGGTTGGGTTTGCCCACGACCTTGTTGGCGGTGGCGTCGACGGCGATGTCCACCAGCACCGGCCCGGGCCGGCCCGTGCGGGCGATGTAGAAGGCCTCGCGCATGACCCTGCCGAGATCCTCGACCTTGGTGACCATGAACCCGTGCTTGGTGATCGGCCGGCTGATGCCGGTGATGTCGGCTTCCTGAAACGCGTCGTTCCCGATGAGGCAACTGCGGACCTGCCCGGTGAAGGCGACCATCGGAACGCCGTCCATGTTCGCGGTGGCCAATCCGGTGACAAGGTTGGTCGCGCCGGGCCCGCTGGTGGCCAGCACCACTCCGGTCCTTCCGGTGGAGCGGGCATACCCGTCGGCCATGTGCGCGGCCCCTTGCTCGTGCCGCGTCAGCACGAACTTGATGGGCGATTTATACAGGGCGTCAAAAATCGGCAGCACGGCCCCGCCGGGGTAGCCGAACATCACTTCCACGCCCTCGGCCTTGAGCATCTCGTGGAATATCTGCGCGCCGCTGCAATCCGTCAGGTCGGGAAAAGCGGTCTGGTTGTCTTTTGGGTCCATGATGGGTCCTTGCGCCTCTACGTCGTTTCGCTCCGTGCGTAGCATGGGCATCTTGCCCATGAGTATCACGGGCGTCCCGCCCGTGGCCTTGCTGTTGCGCCAAAAAAAGAAACAAAAGAAGCGACATACCATGGGCGGGACGCCCATGGGACTCACGGGCAAGATGCCCGTGCTACGATGCCTTACTCCGCCGGCGTTTCCTTGGCTTCCATCCACGAGAACATTTTGCGGAGTTGCCGGCCGACCACTTCGATCGGGTGGTTCTTGTCGGCCTCATAGAGCCGGTTGAAGTTCGGTTTGCCCTTGGCGCATTCGTCCAGCCATTCCCTGGCGAACGAACCGTCCTGGATTTCCTTGAGAATCTTTCTCATTTCCGCGCGGGTCTGGTCGGTGATCAGCCGCGGCCCGCGAGTCAGGTCGCCGTACTCTGCCGTGTTCGAGATGCTGTACCGCATGTAGCTCAGTCCGCCCTCGGACATCAGCTTGATGATGAGCAGCAGTTCGTGCAGCACCTCGAAGTAAGCGATGTGCGGCTGGTATCCCGCTTCGGTGAGGGTCTCGAAACCGGCCTTGACCAGCGCGGTCAGTCCGCCGCAGAGCACGGCCTGCTCGCCGAACAGGTCGGTTTCGGTTTCTTCCTTGAAAGTGGTCTCGTTGATTCCGGCCCGGTCGCCGCCGACGCCAATGCCCCATGCCAGGGCGTTCTGGAAGGCCTTTCCGCTGGCGTCGGTGTGGATGGCGATCAGGCAGGGCACGCCGGAGCCTTCCTTGAAGCAGCTTCGCACGGTGTGGCCGGGGCCTTTGGGCGCGATCATCACCACGTCCACGCCGGCGGGCGGAACGATGTGCTTGAAGTGAATGTTGAATCCGTGGCAGAACCCCAGCGTCTTGCCGGGAGTCAGGTTCGCGGCCATGTCGCTCTTGTAGACCTTGGCCTGAAGCTCGTCGGGCAGCACGGTAATGATCAAATCGCCGCGCTGGGTCGCCTCGGCGGCCGATACGGGGGTAAAACCGTCCTTGACCGCCAACTCGTGGTTGTGCGTTCCGGGCAGCTCGGACACGATCACGTTGATGCCGCTATCGCGCAGGTTTTGCGCGTGCGCGTGACCTTGCGAACCGTAGCCGACCACGGCGACCGTCTTGCCCTTAAGGTTGGCCAGCGAACCATCTTTGTCGTAAAAAATCTTCAGTGCCATTTTTTGCTCCTATATATAGGCGAATCCGAAACGAGTCAAACCGCTTACTATAGCCCTAATCGGCCTGGGTTTCAAGGGGGCATTTCGGTTTTCGGGATTCGGGCGTAGCATGGGCATCTTGCCCATGAGTCCCACGGGCGTCCCGCCCGTGTCTTCGCTTTTGTCGTTGCTGTTCTGGGCCCGAAGAGGAAACAGCAACCACGGGCAAGATGCCCGTGAGACTCATGGGCGGGACGCCCATGCTACTACCCGGAAACCGAAACACACTCGGGCTTCAAGATGTCGCCGGCTCTCGGCCGAACACTTTTTTCGCGATGGCGATCCACCGTTGGACCTGGGCGATGTCCTCGGCCATGTCCTCGTGGACCTTCTCTATGGCGCTCGCGACGACCTGGTACCGACGCCCCGCGCATTTTTCGCTGATGCGGCGGAGGTCGCTTTCCATCTGGGCCGGGCTGGCCAGCAGGACCTCCGTGTTGAGCAGGTTCACGCAGAGGAATTTGTCGGGCGGGATATTCGCCAGCGTCGCGTCCAGGTCGGTCCAGTGGTTGACCTCGTGATCGGTGCAGGTTTTCAGGCCCAGTATCATTTTCTGCACGGGCACTTTGTTTCCGCAGGAGTGCAGCCAGGGAATTTTTCCGTGGTACTTCTCCAGTTGGAGGTAGTAGGGCATGCAGAATTCCTGGAACATCGCGGGCGAGATGAAGGGGATGTTGATCCAGTCGTCGGCGATTCCGGCGGTGCGATCCGTGTAGTTGAAATAGCGGAGGTAGGCGTCCCACCATCGCATGCGCTCGTCGATGAGATACTGCATCAGGCCATGCACGAATTGCGGGCGCTCCATCGTGTCTTCGACGAACTGTTCGTACCCGCGCAGGGCGATGGCCATGTCCAGCGGCCCGCGGCACCACGTGGGGAACGACACGCTGAACCGGCCGCGGGCGATCTCCACCATGCGGTTGTAGAACCGCAGCAGCTTGGGCATCTCGCCGCCGGTGAGGAAGTCGTGCGGCTTCATCAGGCGCAGGTCGGGCGATTTGCGGATCGGGTGGTCTTCCGAGAAGATCGGCACGCCGTCGGCCTGGTGACGCACGCCCACCCCGATCAGCGGAAGGTCCCAATACATCCCGATGCCGGCGCCCAGGTTCGCGTCGACGTACGCGTCGTCGTCGAACTTGTCCATGTTGTACAGCTTGATGCGGAACTGTATTTGGGCGGCGTAGTCCGCGTCGTCGTAGGACCGGTTGATGTCGAAGCCCCAAAGCTGCACCCACCCGAGGTTCTCCAGGTAGGAAAAGAATTTCGGGAACGGCAGGTCCTTCTTGGCCTGGTTGCGCGGTTCGGCGA
>CAZYDC010000164.1:7262-9810 GCA_964646065.1 uncultured Planctomycetaceae bacterium
GTTGGAGAAGAGCGGCAACAGCGAAGACGCGATCGGGACGATCGCGGCACACGAGGGCGGGACGCCCTCCTCACACGCGGGCAAGATGCCCGCGACACAGTGTCATTTCCAATCGGCCACGTAATCCTTGTTGATCTCGAACATTTCCTTGACCATCGCGCGAATCTTCGGCAGCGTGAGGATGGCGCCGGTCAGCGGGTCCATCATCACGGCCTGCTCGATCAGGCGGCGGTTCTTGGTCAGCGCGCCTTGGACCGCCAACTCGTGGACGGAGATATGCGGCCTCATCACGGCCGCCAGTTGCGGCGGTATGTTGCCGACCTTCACCGGTTGGATTCCGTTCTTGTCCACGGCGCAGGGCACTTCGACGACGGCCTCGCGGGGCAGGTTGTCGATCAGGCCTTCGTTCCGGACGTTTCCGTAGAACAGCCGCAACTGCCCGGTCTCCAGCGAGTGGATGATCTTGGCGCCGTACTCCTCGCTGGGGGTATAGCTGATCGGCTTCCTGCCGGCGATCTGGTCCTCGATGTCGGCGATCTTCTGCTCGTTCATCTTCATGTCGATGTGATAGCCCCACGCGTTCTGGGTGCTGTACTGGTCGATGGTCTGCTGGTTCTTGCGGAACCAGGGGTAGTACTCGCTCTGGTGGCAGGGGCCTTCGGCCGGGAAGTGGCCGAGATATTCCAGCAGCTCGAAACGCGGCTTCTCGTCCGGGTGTTTTTTGAGTTCCTCCTCTGCGGCGGCCTTGAGCAGCGGATAGAGGTCCTGACCGTTGCGTTCCAGGCGGATGTAGAAATCCACGTGGTTGATTCCGGCTGCGGTGTAATTGATCTCGGCCGGATCGATGCCCAGCGTTTTGGCGATGCCGGCGTAGCAGCCCTGGATGCTGTGGCAGAGCCCGACCGTCCGCTGGTGCCCGCAGGTCAGCAGGGTCCAGGTGTTCATGGCCATCGGGTTGGCGTAATTCAGGACCTGCGCGTCGGGGGCGACCTGCCGCAGGTTCGCGGCGATCTGCTGGAGCACCGGGCTGGTCCGCACGATGCGGAACACCCCGCCCGGCCCGATCGTGTCGCTCACGCCTTGGAGCACCCCGTACTTGGCGGGCACCTCGTAGTCCAGGCGGTACGATTCAAACCCGCCGACCATGATCGTGATGACCACGTAATCCGCGCCCTCCAGGGCGTGGCGCTGGTCGGTGGTGGATTCCACCGTCGCCGGCAGCTTGCGGTCGGCGATGATCTTGCGGACGATCTTCTCCGACCGCTGCGCTCGCGGCCCGTCGATGTCCATCAACGAAATCCGGCAATCCTGCAACTCCGGAAAGTGGAACATGTCCACCACCAGCTCCCGCACGAACTTCGCGCTTCCGCCGCCGATAAAAGTGACTTTTTTCATGGTCTCCTCATTTTCCCAAATCGGGGACTCCAGATCGATTTCGTCCGCGAAGTCGGCGTCTGGCCTCGATTTCGGGCATCATAAGAGCCTTGGCTCAAGGCGGGATTATAAACCGTCCGGGCTGAAAAAACACGGTTGTTAGGTGTTATTTGAATCATTTCCGGGGTATTGGGGAAGATTCGTAACGCATTGGAACCTGTCGGGAAGCCACCGGAACGGGCCGGCGGCTCATTAGAACCGGCAGGCGGCTCACTGGAACTCGCCGGGAAGCCACTGGAACCCGTTTTTCGGCACTCCAGAAACTGCAAGTGACTTGTTTGAAGTATGTTATAATTTCCAGACTCACTTTTCGCGCGTTTTTTCGTGTCATTCATAGGGATCGCTCCATAGCCAAGGCTCGTCCGTCGAACAAGTCTACTGACGCCCATCGAATGATGGGTGGCATGGCGGCGTTGTTTGCCGCCATGTCCGAGTTCTGCGGGCATCGCATGGCGACAAACAACGTCGCCATGTCCGAGTTTTGCGGGCATCGCATGGCGACAAACAACGTCGCCATGCCACCCCTATCCATCGTCAATTCCTTTCATATTCACTTTCCAAACATCTGCAAATACCGGCGACGGGCTCCTGGCGAGCCCGCGCAGCCGCTGGTGCAACGCGGCCCTAATAGTATAACGATGCAATTGATGTTTTGTATACAACATTCTTATACCATTTTACCTCCCGAACGGCCAGCTTTACATAAGTGCATGGCTGGCCGCGCCTAGCCAGTCGAAATTTTTTTTCGGTTCACCCGCGAAATCTTTTTCAGCGCATGTAAACGATAGTAAAAGCGGGGACTGAGTCCGATTTCGGCTGTTTGAAATCGGAGTCTGTCCCCGATTTTCCGTTTGATTCCGCAGACGGAATCTGAGATGAGACTTCAATCGTCGGGCAAGATCATGGGCATTGGGGTTGGCACCTGTAAGAGCTTGCTGTTTGGCGAGCCGCGCGATGAAAATCGGGGACAGACACCGATTCCGCAGACGGAATCGGTCTCAGTCCCCGCCTTTCTCCCCGATTTTCTCCTGCCGCGCGACGGCCTTTTGGCGGTTGCTCGACTGGAGTTTCCGGACGCACCAGGTGGTCAGGAAGATCAGGAATAGGGTCAGCA
>CAZYDC010000165.1:0-9739 GCA_964646065.1 uncultured Planctomycetaceae bacterium
AAAGCGATCGTTGACGTTGCCGTGCAGAATGAACTGGCTGGCCGAATCGCTCTCCTCCGCTGGCCTGCCGCCCCTGCTGGGCGCGGTCCCGCGCGGGGCCTTGCCCACGCTTCAAGGCCGGCACCTGGGGCTGGTCACCGCCGACTCCGCCCTGCTGCCCGAGGAAACGATCAACCAGTTCGCGGATGCGTGCGAGAAATTCCTGGACCTCGAAAAGTTTTGTGTGGCACAGCCGCCCTCGGCTGTGTCTTCGTCTTTTCTTTCTGTTTCTTCTTCTGTTCTTCAACATCAACGGCAAGACAACAGCAAGACACAGCCGAGGGCGGCTGTGCCACATACACATACGCGCATCGGCATCGCGCGAGACGCGGCGTTCCACTTTTATTATCCCGACAACCTCGAAATGCTTGCGGGCCTGGGCGCGGAACTGGTGGAGTTCTCGCCGCTGGGCGACCGCCGCTTGCCGCCGGACCTGGGCGGGCTTTACTTCGGCGGCGGATATCCCGAACTGCACGCCGCGGCGCTCTCGGCCAACCAGACGATGCTCCAGGACGTTCGCCGCCACGTCGCCGACGGCAAGGCGCTCTACGCCGAGTGCGGCGGACTCATGTACCTCGGCCAGGCCTTGACCACACCGGACGGCGCGCGAGTGGCGATGGCCGGCGTGCTCCCCATCGAAACCGCGATGCTGGGCAAGCTCAAGTCGCTCGGTTACGTGCAGGCCGAAGCAGCGCCCGGCACGATCTGGAACCCGGCGGGTTCGGCCGCTGCCGTCCTTCGCGGCCACGAGTTCCATTACTCCGAAATCGCCTCGGACCGCGCGGCGGCCGAAGGGTGGCAAAGCGCCTATGCCACGAAACGCCGCAACGAGCAAGCCGGACCCGAGGGCTACTTCAAAGGTTCGGTGCTCGCCAGTTACATTCACATTCACCTGGCCTCCTGCCCCGATGCGGCGAGGCATTTCGTCGAGCTTTGCGGAACACAACAATGAATGCAGACGCCAATACAATTGGAATCCTGATGGTCGGCCACGGCAGCCCGCGAGCGGAAGCCAACACCGGGTTCATCGAGATCGTCAACCTCGTGGCCGCCCGCTTGGGCGTTCCCGTTTTGCCGACGTTCTTCTCGCTGGCCAAACCGGACATCCCCGACCAAGTCGCCCGCCTGGCCGCCGAGGGAGTTCGCCACATCGTCCTGATGCCCTATTTCCTGTACACCGGCCAGCACGTTTCCCGTGACATCCCCGCGCTGCTGGCCAAGTGCCAGGCCGACTTTCCCGACGTGCGCCTCGAACTGCTGCCGACGCTCCAGGGCGACCCGGCCCTGGTGGACCTGGTCGTCGAGCGTCTGCTGCCCCTGTGCCCGGCATCGCCGCTGCCCACCGAGGGCAAGGCCATCGAACGCCGCAGCCACGAGATCATCGACCGGCAACTCGGTCCGCTGGACGGCCGCGACCCTGCCCAGCGCGCGATCCTGCGCCGCGTGATCCACGCCAGCGCCGACTTCTCGTTCGCCCGCTCGTTGCGGATTCACCCGCAGGCCGTGCGGCAGGGACTCGCCGCGATCCGCGCGGGCAAACCGATCCTCTGCGACGTGAAGATGCTCCAGGCCGGTATCACCCGCGCCGGGGCGGAGGCCCTCTGCGCGATCAGCGAACCGCAAGTGATCGAGTCGGCGAAGGCTCGCAACATCACCCGCGCGGCCGCGGCGATGGAGCATTTGGCCGACCGGATGGAAGGCGCGATCGTCGCCGTCGGAAACGCGCCGACCGCCCTGTGGAAGATCATGGAAATCGCCGCCTCCGGCGGGCCCAAGCCGGCGCTGGTGGTCGGACTGCCGGTCGGATTCGTCGGCGCCAGGGAGTCCAAGCTGGCGCTGATCGAAAGCGGGCTGTGCTACATCGCCAACACCACCCCGCGCGGCGGCAGCGCGGTCGCGGCGGCGGCCGTCAACGCTTTAGCCCTTTTGAGCAAGGAGAACAGTCATGCGTAATAGTCGTCCATTTTCTAACACTTTTGCACAAGGAAAGAAGTAATGCGTAACAAATGGTTATGGTGCGTCGCCGCCGGCCTGGCCGTGACGGTCGTCTGGCCGACGCAGGCCCACGCGATGCACATTTCCGAGGGAGTCCTGCCGGCCCAGTGGTGCGGCCTGTGGTTCCTCGCGTCGGCCCCGTTCGTGATCTGGGGTCTGATCGTGATTCGTGCCCGCCGCGCCCGACAGAGCAGCTACCTGCCCATGCTGGCCATGGTGGGCTCGGCCGTGTTCCTGGTCTCGTGTATGCCGATCCCGGTCCCGGTGGCGGGCAGTTGCTCGCACCCGTGCGGGACGGGCCTGGCGGCCATCCTGGTAGGCCCGGCGCCGACCATCGTCATCACCGCAATCGCCCTGCTGTTCCAGGCGCTGTTCCTGGCCCACGGCGGATTGAGCACGCTGGGCGCCAACATCTTTTCGATGGGCGTCATGGGAGCGCTGACCGGATGGGCGACCTTCCGCGTCGTCCGCAAACTGACCGGTTCGGTCCTCGCGGGCGCGTTCCTCGCCGGCCTCTTGAGCGACTGGGCCACCTATGCCGGAACATCGTTCAGCCTCGCGGCCGCCCTGCATAACGACGGTTCGATGTGGACCATGTTCCAGGCCATTGCGATCGCCTTCGTGCCGACGCAACTTCCGCTGGGCGTGCTTGAAGGCATCCTGACGGTTTTGGCGTATTCCTTCGTTTTGGGCCGCAGACCCGAACTGCTCGCGCCCCTTTCGTTGTCCCTCAAAGGAGGCGACCGATGAAGTCGAAACCGCAATATGCCTTCTGGATCCTGGTGGGCCTGGGCGTGCTGGGCGTGGCCGTTTACTTCGGGTTCCACCACGCCGCCGCCGCCCACGGCCTGTATGAAGGCGTCGATGACAGCGTCGTCGGAAAATTCGCCAAGGACGCCGGCCGGCCTCCAACGCCCCTGATCGACTTCGACAAGTACAACGACCTGCAATTATTTGCCTTCCTTGTGGCCGGACTGGCCGGCGGATTCATGCTGGGATACTACTTCCGTTCTTTGTTCGGCTCGAAAGTTCGAGGACCCCAAGATGCACCAAACGCTTGAAGCCTTCAGCGATCGCTGCGCCTTTGCCGACAACGCACTGACGAGGCTGGACGCCCGGGTCAAGCTGATATTGGCCCTGTCGGCGATCACGGCGATTCTTTTCTCGCCGAGCGGACTGCTGCCGCTGGGCCTGTTCGCGTTTTGCCTTTGCGCCATGATCCGCGTGCGCCTGCCGTGGCGAGTGCTGCTGTGGCGAATGTCTGGACCGCTGGGCATCGCCGCAGTGCTCTGCCTGCTGCGGGCGGTCCTTTCGGGAAAGACTCCCCTGTGGCATCTGACGGTTGGCCCGTGGGCGATCACCTTCACGCGTGAAGGTCTGGCCGCCGGCCTGCTGGTAGGCGCGCGGGTGCTGGGCTCCGTGTCGGTCCTGATTTTGCTGGGCACGGTGACTCCGGCGTTCAAGGTGTTCGCCGCGCTGCGATGGGCCCACATGCCCCAGACGATGGTGGACCTGTCGCTGCTGATGTACCGCTATATTTTCAGCCTGCTGGACGAGGCCGTCGAGGTCCGCGGCGCGCAGCTCGTGCGCCTGGGCTACGTCGATGCCCGCCGCAGCCTGGCCTCCACCGGCAGGCTGATGGGCGCGGTCATCCTTCGCGCCCTGGACCAGGCCGACCGCACGCACGAATCCATGCTCGTTCGCCTCTACGAGGGCCGCCTGCCGATGGCGGAACTGGGCCCGATTCGCCGCGCCCAAGTGCTGGTCCTGGCGGCGGGGCTGGCCGTCCTGGCGGGCGCGTTCGTCCTTTGCCAATTCGTCCTTTGCCAGAAGGGGCCGATATGAGCGGCCCCACTCCGGGCATTGAGGTCGAAGGGCTTGGGTTTTCCTACCCCGGCGGCGCGCAGGTGCTGGGCGATGTGAACTTCTCCGTCGCGCCCGGCGATTTCGTCGCGCTCATGGGCCCCAACGGGTCGGGCAAGACCACGCTCATCAAGCTCCTGCTGCGGCTCTTGGAACCGCACGCCGGCACGATCCGCCTGGACGGCAAGCCGCTGCAAAAACTCAGCGCCGCCGAACTGTACCAGAACATCGGCATGGTTTTCCAAAACCCCTCCGACCAGCTTTTCGCCCCGACGGTCGAGGAAGACATCGCCTTCGGCCCTCGCAACCTCAAGCTCGCCCCTGCCGACGTGCAAGTCCGCGTGGACGAGGCCCTCCAGGCCGTCGACGCCGACCACCTGCGCAAGAGGCCGATCCATCACCTCAGCTTCGGTGAGCAGAGGCGCGTCTGCCTCGCGGGCGTGCTGGCGATGAGGCCGACCGTACTGCTCATGGACGAACCGACGGCGGGACTGGACCCCAATTGCGAAAAGCACATGGTCCAGTTGCTCGGCCGCTTGAACCGCGAGCAGGGAATCACCATCATCATGGCCACGCACTCGATGGACCTGCTGCCGCTGCTGGCCAAGCGGGCCATGGTGCTGTGGCGCGGACAACTGCTGGCCCAAGGCCCGCTGGAGCAAATCTTCGGCGACCCGGAACTCATCGAACGCGCGGGCCTGCGGCTGCCGCTGGTGTCGCAATTATTCCGCGAGCTACGCGAGGACGGCGTGGCCTTCGAGATCATGCCGCTTACCATCGGCGAGGCCCGCCAAATGCTGGCCGAAAGACTGGGCGGCCGCACCGGCGGCCCCAGCCCCAAAGGGGGCAACTGATGCCCGCCATGCGAACGGGCATTACGACCGGCGCATGCGCGGCCGCCGCCGCCAAGGCCGCCGCCACAGTGCTGCTGGGCGGGCAACCGCCGACGCAAGTGGACGTGTCGCTGCCCGGCGGGCAATCGCTGTCCGTTCCGATCCTTTGGGCCAAGCTCGCGGACGACAAACAAAGCGCGACGGCCTCGGTTCGCAAAGATGCCGGGGATGACCCCGACGTGACGAACGGCCTGGAGGTCGTCGTGACCGTTTCCTTCGCACCCGGGCAGGAAATGATTTTTCTGGGCGGCGCCGGCGTGGGGACTGTCACCAAGCCCGGGCTGCAAATTCCGCCCGGCCAACCCGCGATCAACCCCGCGCCTAGGCGCATGATCGCCCGCGCCATCGCGGACGTGACCGCTCGCCCGATGTGCGTGGAAGTTGCGATTCCCGGCGGCGCCGAGGTCGCCGCGAAAACCTACAATCCGCGGCTTGGAATCGTCGGCGGGTTGTCGGTCCTGGGGACCACGGGGATCGTGCGGCCTTACTGCAAGAAGGCCTTGCTGGACAGCCTCAAGTGCGAACTGGATGTCGCGGCGGCCTGCGGCGTGCGGGCGCTGGTGCTGACGCCCGGCAACATCGGCGCGACAGCCGTTCGGCGCCGTTTCACGCTCGCGGACGAGCAGGTGATCGAGGTCGGCAACGAATGGGGATTCGTCGCCGACGCACTGGCGAAACATTACGACTTCAGGACCATCCTCATCGCCGGCCACCCCGGCAAGCTGGCCAAGTTGGCTGCCGGCGACTGGGACACGCATTCCTCCCGCTCCGAGAGCGCCGTGCCGTTTGTCCTGTCGCTGGGCGAAAAAACGCTAGACCGCCCGATCTCGCCGGCAACGACGACCGAAGGCCTTTTCGCCGCATTGGACGAACCCGACCGGCACCGCCTGGCCGATGAACTGGCGCGTCTTATCCGATTGGTGGCATGGCGACGTTGTTTGTCGCCATGCGGCCTCGGCAAGAGACAAGACATGGCGGCAAACAACGCCGCCATGCCACCCTTAACCGAGGGTTTGCAAGTGGCCGTGCTGTTGTCCGACATGGCCGGTAATGAACTTGGCGGCGATGGAGACTTCTCGCCATGGCAATGACAGATCGCAAAATCTCAATCGTCGGCTGCGGACCCGGAGGCCCGGAGTATGTTTCGCCCGCCGCCCGGGCGGCCGCCCGCAATGCCGACGTTCTGCTGGGCGCGCCCAGGCTGCTGGAGATGTTCCCTGAGCACACGGGCCCCAAGGCGCCACTGCAAGGATCGGTCGAGCAGATGCTCGGCGCGATCGCGGCCGTGCTGGAACAAGGAAAACGCCCGACCGTGCTGGTCAGCGGCGACCCGGGGCTCTTCAGCCTGGCGCAGCGAATCGTCGAACGGTTCGGCGCTTCGGCCTGCCACATTCTGCCGGCGGTAAGTTCGGTGCAGGTGGCGTTCGCCCGCCTGGGCCTGGGCTGGGCCGACGCGAAGATCATCAGCGCGCACGGCCGCTCGCCCGGCGCCCAGCCGGCGGAATTAACCGGCTGCGACAAGATCGCCATCCTCGCCGGAACGCCCGACGCGCTCGCCTGGTGCAGCCGCGCCGCCGGCGAACTTCAAGCGACCCACGTCGCCTACGTCTGCGAAAACCTCACGCTTAGTGACGAACGAATCCGGCGGCTCGGCGCCGACGAAATCGCCTCGTGCGGGGCTTCGTCGCTGTGCATCGTGGTCCTGGTTCGGAAAGAATTGACCCTATGACCCTCGGAACCCTCTATGGCATCGGCGTAGGCCCCGGCGACCCGGAATGGATGACCGTCAAGGCGGTGCGGCTGCTGTCCGCATGCCGCCACGTCTGCGTGCCCAAGGCCCGCGACCTCGCCGACAGCATCGCCCTGGAAATCGCCCGCCCGCACCTCCGACCCGACACCGTCGTCCACCAGACGACCTTTTTGATGACCTTGGACAAGGCCCTGCTCAAGCAATCGCACGCCCAGGCCGCCGAGGAAATCCTGGCCATCCTTCGCGGCGGCGAGGATTGCTGCTTCTTGACCCTGGGCGACCCGATGCTGTACTCCACGTACGTCTACCTGCTGCGGGAACTCCGCGGCATCGAGCCGCGGGTCACGGTCGAAACCGTGCCCGGAATCACCGCGTTCAGCGCGGCGGCCGCACTGACCAACTTCCCCGTCGGCGAGGGCAAGCAGCCGGTCACGATCGTGCCCGCGTCCGACGATTTCGCCCTGTTCCGCCGCGCCCTGGATTGCGGCGGAACGGTCGTGCTGATGAAGACCGGCAAGCGATTGCAGAAAGTGCTCGACGAATTGGAGCAACGCGGGCTGATCGGGCAGGCCGTGTTTGTCTCGCACGCCGGACAACCGCAGCAGAAGATCGAGACCAACCTGCGCCGCCTTCGGGGCGGGGCGGAGAACCTCGGGTATCTGTCCATCCTTATTATTCAGGCCGGCCCCGGGTGTGACGCGGACGGTGACGCGGGCATCTTGCCCGCGTGTGACGCGGACGTCTCGTCCGCGTGTGACGCGGACGTCTCGCCCGCGCCGGAGGACATGGGCCCTGCGAACGCCTCAGGAAACGACAAAGACGCGGGCAAGATGTTCGCGACACACGCGGGCGAGACGCCCGCGACACACGAGGGCGGGACGCCCTCGCCACGAACCAAGGAGTTGCCATGAAAGTGTACTTCGTGGGCGCCGGGCCCGGCGACCCGGACTTGCTGACGGTCAAGGCCCGGCGGCTGCTGGAGTCGGCGCGGTGCTGCATTTTCGCCGGCTCGCTGGTCAACCCCGAGCTGCTGGAGTTCCTGCCGCCGACGGCCCAGCGGCACGACTCTGCCGGCATGGACCTGGAGCAGATCGTCGCCGTGATCGAGCAGGCGCGGGCCGCGAACATCGACGTGGTCCGCCTGCACACCGGCGAGCCGTCGATCTACGGCGCCATCGGCGAGCAGATGGACGCGCTGGACCGGCTGGGCATCGAGTACGAGGTCGTGCCGGGGATCAGCTCCTTCCAGGCGGCGGCCGCGGCGCTGCGGACCGAGCTGACCGCGCCGGGCGTCGCCCAGACGATTATTTTGACCCGCACCGCCGGACGCACGCCCATGCCGCCCAATGAGGACCTTTCCCGGCTCGCACAAAGCGGGGCCACGCTGTGCATCTTCCTTTCCAGCGACCGCATCGCCGAGGTGGCCGCCACGCTGGAATCGCATTACGGCAAGGATTGCCCGGCGGCGGCGGTGTATCACGCGTCGTGGAAAGACCAGCAAATCGTCCGGGGAACGCTCGCCGACATCGCCCAGCAGATGCGCAGCCGCAACATCTCGCGCACGGCCATGGTGATCGTCGGGTACGCGATGGCCAGGCCGCTGGCGCAGGCGTCGAAATTGTACGACCGCACGTTCAGCCACGGGTATCGAAAGGCCCCCGAGTGAAAACGGCCATCATCACGCTCAGCGAGCAAGGCGCCCGCCTGGCGGAGGCCCTGGCGTCCAAGCTGGAGGACAGCCGCGTGTACCTTCACGCGTCGGTGGCCGCGATGCCCGGTGCGCCGCGGTTCGACCGCGTCATTGACCAGACGCGCGAGCTTTTCGACCGCTGCCGCGGGCTGGTTTACATCGCTCCGACCGGCCTGGTGGTCCGCGCGGTCGCGTCCTGCCTGCGTCACAAGAAAACCGACCCCGCCGTGGTCGTCGTCGATGTCGGCGGGCGATGGTCCGTCAGCCTGCTGGCTGGGCATGAGGGCGGCGCCAACGAACTGGCGATGCTCGTCGCCAACGCCCTGTCCGCCGAGCCCGTCATCACCACCACCACCGAGGCCCTCAAGACCGTCATCGTCGGCATCGGCTGCCGGCGCGGCACGCCATGCGGTCGCATCGTCGAGTCCGTGCGCGACGCCCTGGCCAAGGCGAACGTGCCCTTGGAGCGGGTTCGCCTGCTCGCGTCCGCCGACCTCAAGGCCGACGAGCCGGGCCTGCTGGCGGCCTCGCGAGAACTCAACGTGCCGCTCAAGCTGGTGTCGTCGAACGAAATCCGGCAGACCCGCCGAACCTTCGGGCGCTCGGGGTTTGTCCAGAGCAAAGTCAATCTGCCCGCCGTCGCGGAACCCGCGGCGCTGCTGGCTGGAAGGAGAACCACGCTATTACTGCCCAAACAGAAATACGGGAACGTGACCGTGGCGCTGGCCGTGGAAAATTGTATGTGGTCGGCATAGGCCCCGGCTCGGCGGCGGACCGCACTCGCCGCGCGGAGGCCGCCATCGCCGCAAGCGATGTCGTGGTCGGCTACGCGAAATACCTCGCCCACGTGAAAGACCTTTGCGCGGGCAAGGAGCTGGTCTCGTCGGGCATGAAGGAAGAGGTCGAGCGGTGCCGCCACGCCCTGGAGCTCGCGCAGGCCGGGCGCGTCGTGTCGCTGATTCCCTCCGGCGACGCGGGCGTGTACGGCATGGCCGGGCTGGCGATCGAACTGGCGTGTAGCACGGGCATCTTGCCCGTGTCCTTGCAGTTTCCTGCTGTTTCTTCTTCTCCTGAACAACAAAAACAGCAAGACATGGGCAAGATGCCCATGCTACACGAAGACGCGGGCGAGACGCCCGCGCCGCAACGCTGCGCGATAGACATCGAGATCGTTCCGGGCGTCACAGCCGCCAGCGCCGCCGCCGCACGCATGGGCGCGCCCCTGATGCTCGACTTCGCCGTCATCAGCCTCAGCGACCTGCTGGTCCCGTGGGAGACCATCCGCCGCCGCGTGGAAGCCGTCGCGGCCGCCGACATGGTCCTGGCCCTGTACAACCCCCGCAGCACCAAGCGCGTCCGGCAACTGGAGGAGACCGTCGAAATCCTGCTGCGCCACCGCGCGGATAGCACGCCCGTCGGCATCGGCCGGGCCGTCGGCAGCGAGGACGAGCACAGTCAAATCACCACGCTGGGGCGCCTCTTGGGCGAGCAGGTGGACATGCGGACTGT
>CAZYDC010000166.1:0-9733 GCA_964646065.1 uncultured Planctomycetaceae bacterium
GCTCCATCAGCACGTACATTCCGTCGCGGTTGGCGGACAGGACATCGACGACGGCGTTGTAGCGGCCCGCAAGGGCGCCGCTGGTCTTGGCGGCCAGTTCGGTGAAGGTCGTCGTGGCGGCGGAGAAATCCTTGGACCGCAACTGGGCGTCGCCCAGCAGTTCCCGCACGGCAGGCCAGTCGTCCTTGGAGGCGATGGGCTCCAGGGCGGGCACCACGTCGTGGATGATGGACTCGTACTTGCCGGCCTCGAGCTTGCCCAGTCCCAGCTCCATGCCGGACTTGAAGTCAACCCACCGCTCGTCGATCTTGGCGAACCCGCAGGCCTTCCTGGCCCCGGCGTGGTCGGGATTGATCTGGAGGACCTTGGCCATCAGTTCGTCGGCCTGGGAAGAAAGCGTGTGCCCCTTGGCCCAGAGGGCCAGCGAATAGAGGCCCTCGGCATCCTTGGCGTCGATCTTGGCCAGGCGCTTGTTGTACTGCTCCAGCGGGGTGTCCTTGAGGTCGATCTGCTGGACCTGGTCGCGGGAGAAGGAAAGCGTGCCATAGGGCATCTGCACCAGGACGACGTCGTCCTTGACCGTGACGGTTCCAGTGAAAGTTCGACCGTCCTGGAGAACCAGTTCGTCGGCCATCGCGACGGCCGACAAGGAGGCAACTGCCATGACTGATACCAGCAACATCCGCATAGTAAATCCAATACGGCTGGAAACAGCCCGTTCGCCCCCGGCCTGCGGCGTTATCGAGGCAGGCACTGGGCGCAACGGCAGCCGCTGTCTCCAACTATTTTAAGAGTATACACGGGTTTTGGAAATTGCCACAAATTTCCAATGAATTTTCGCCCGTTTATGCGAAGGGGCATTTGCCTCCGCCGCAGGCGGAGGGGTGCCCGCCGCCGGGGCAGGCGCCCTCGGCGCAGGCGGGGGTCGAACCGGCCGGCTGGTGAGCGGAGAAGGTCGAGAATTTCTTCTGGACCTTCCTGGATCCGCAGTCGGGGCAACTGGGCTTGCCGGAACTTGGGCCGACAAGCAACTCAAACTCGTTTTGGCAGCTCTGGCACGCGTATTCGTATATGGGCATAGGTTCTTGGCCTCTCCAGGCCACATGATTGTAATCGAATTCCGGTGCCGTAAAGAAAGCATTTTCAATCATTTTTCTTCAGAATAGTCTGGACACCCATTACAGATATGCTATCATCTGCTGCTGACAAGATTTCAAGTGGTAACGGGATTCGTCGGCTTTGCCATGTTTTACCTTTGGACAGGCTTTCTTTTTTCCGGCGCCGACGTATAAAGAGACGTATAAAGATTAGGGTCTTGCGTGTTTTACGTGCCTATAATTATGTGAACACAGGCATTGCAGGCATTGAGGAGAACTATGAAACTTAGCATCAAAATCATTCCTTGCGACCAAGGCGGGTTCATCGCCGTCTGCCCGTCCCTGCCTGGCTGCCAGTCGCATGGCCAGACGAGGGAAGAGGCTCAACAGAAGTTGGACGAGGCGTTCCGCGGCTACATCGCCGCGATGAGCAATTTCGTCCCTGAGAACCTCGAGCATGAACTCGTAGAGGCGTAAGCGGGAGTTTGAAAGAGTACAGCGGAGCATGAAAGCCCTGCCCGGGCTTTTTTATTGCGCACTAACCCTCAAGATCCGCAGAGTTTGATTCGTGACCCTCACTCGCTGGTCGATTCGCAGCGGCCAGAGGCAGACGATCCCGAGTTCATCGCAAAGGCAGAGGACTTTGGCCCGAAGGGGGCGAGGGAGTTTCAGGTCGGTCAGGAAATCGCTGACGCTCTTGCTGCCCGAACAGCCCAGCGGTTCGAAGGCGTCGCCGTCGCGGCGGGGGCGAATCCGCAGCGGGCCGCGAAGCCGGTCGGCGTCCAGCCATTCGACGTGACGATCAAAATTCCCCGCCGGATCAAAATTATTCGCCACGGATTCGGGCAGCGAGCTTCGCCGCGAATCGCGCAGATGTTCAGCGAACGCGGCCGCGTCGAACGTGTCCAGGCGGCAAGATATTTTTCGGCCGTCCGGCAGCGACGTCTCCTCGGGCAGGGCCAGCGCTATTTCAAAACTGGGACCGGCCTCCTCGTCCGGCCCAGGCGCCGGGCCGACGATGAACCGGCCCGCTTCCCGTCGCGCCGCGAAGGCCCCGCTCAGCGACAGCGCGCGGGGGCCGTCCGCACAAAGCATGTCCCGCAGTTCGCAAATCCGTTGCTGGCCGACGTCGCGCATGGGCAATCCCGCCTGCTCGAGGATCTGCCGGATCGCGTAGGCCTGCACGGCCGGGTCGGCCGAGGCCAAACGTTTGGCGTCAAAACTGACCTCACCCGCCTGGGCGGCGTGCCCCTCGGACGCAGTCGTGGCCGCGGTCAGCAGCGTCTGGGGCTACGAGGCCAGGAATGCGTCGATTTCGGCGGCGTGATCGGCCAAGCGCAGCAGGGCCTCGTCCGCCCGCGCGTTGAATTTATTGCGGATCGCGGGCAGCAGCTCATGTCGAATGAAGTTCCGCCGATAGTTTGTGTCGGCGTTGCTCGCATCCTGCCGCCAGGCCACGTCTTCCTGGTGGGCATACCGTTCGATGTCGCTCCGCCGGCACTCCAGCAACGGGCGGACCAGTTCGACCGCATCGCCGGCCTGCAACTTTCGGCGGATCGAGATGCCCTTAAGCCCGTGCAGCGAAGTGCCGCGAAGGATGCGATGCAAGACGGTCTCGGCGTTGTCGTCGGCGTGATGCCCGGCCGCGACGCAGCCCGCCTGAACCTGGTGGGCCGTTTCGAGCAGGAACTCGTATCGCAGTTGCCTGCCGGCCTGCTCGATGCCCTGGCCGGTCGCCCGGGCGTGCGCCCGCACGTCGTACTGTCGCGCGAAATACGGCAGGCCCAGGGTTTGCGCCAACTCCGTCACGAACTGCGCATCGGCCGCCGCCTGCTCGCGCAAACCATGATCGAGGTGCGCCACGGCCAGCCGATACCGCCTCGAAGGCTCCGCCGACAAACGATGCAGGACGTGGAGCATCGTCACGCTGTCCACGCCGCCGCTGACGGCCACGACCACGGCAGCGCCCGGCAAAATCAGGCCATGCCGGTCGATGGTCTGCGCGGCCGTTAGAAGCAGCGAAGGTTGTTGGGGCTCCTGGGTCATCGATTCTCGCGACATCAAAATAACTGGTCCGATTGCTTGGCGGGCCAGTTTGACTATACTATCAGGTTTGCGGCAACTCGGAAACGATGAGACCGATTCCTCCATCTCGACATTTGATAGCGGCGTCAGTTTTCGTCGCCGTCTCGGCCGTGGCGGCCTACGGGGCCTTCCACGATCTGAAGGTCAGCCCCGTGCAGGTGAACATCGCCTGCGCCGCCCTGAAGGATCATCAGCAGGACCTTTTCACCGGCGACCTGGTTTTCGGCAAGAGCGGCCTGTGGCTGTTTCACACGCCAATCCTGCTGGGCGTGCTCAAGCTGGTCCTGGTGCCGATGAACTACTCCGACGTGATCCTGCCCTTCCGCCTGCTGGTGGGGCCGATGACGCTGCTGTTCCTGGGGGGCATGTACGCGCTGCTCTACCGCCAGACCCAGAGCTGGTCGGTTTCCGCGTTCGTGGCCGTCCTGAGCATGACGGTGGTGAACGTGCTGGGCGGCTCGGCCTTCGGACTGGGCACGCTGGCGAGCATGACGCCTCAGACGATCTTCCTGGCCATGATTCCGCTGATCGTGCTGGCCTACCTGAATTACGAGGAACACTGGCGGCTGGTGCTGGTGTTCACGTTCATCGGGGTGATGGGCAACATTCACCTGGTCACCGCAATGAACCTGACGCTGGTGCTGCTGCTGACGTACCTGGGGCGGCACCGGTTCAGGCCCAAGGCGCTGGTGACGGCGGGGGCCTGCGGCCTGTGCGCTCTGGCGGCGGCGATGCCGTACGCGGGATATTACTTCGGCCTGAGGTCCGGGCTGGCCGGTTCGTCGGGGACGGTGCCCGCCGACGTGGTAAGGCAGGCTTTCGAGATCAGCAACCAGCAGGTGCTGTACCCCGACCTGCTCAAGGGCCTGCTGGAGATCGGCCTGCTGTGGAAGCTGGTGCTGATGACCGTGGTTGCGGTGGCCGTACTTTGCCGCTGGGAGCGATTCCGTCTGCGCGAACGGGGCTTCTGGACCTGGATGATCCTGGCCGTGCTGGCGGTTTCGTTTGGGCTTCAGGGCGGCAGCCAGATCGTGGGCATTTTGCGGAAGAGCGGGCCGCCCGTGATCGATTTCCTCAAGGCCTCCAACCTATTGCTCCTGCCCCTGTACGCGCTCTTGGCCCAGGGCCTGGTGAACCTTTTCCGGCTGATCCGGATCAATCGCCGCCTGATGCAGTGGTGCTGCATCGGCCTCCTGGCCGCGTGGATGATCCCCTCGGAAAACATGGAACTGGCCCGGCAGAAGGGGTATTTGGCGTTGGGCAGGTTCCTGGGCGAGCAGGACAAGCCTCGCCAACTCCGAGACATCGAGGACAAGGCCAAGGGGCAGTTGGAGCTTTCGGCCATCGCCGATTGGGCCCGCGGCGGGGTACAGGACGCCAGGCTGCTGGGCCGCTCCTGCCGCCCCGACCCGGCGTCGGTGTTCGTGACCGATCACACCGAGTTCCGCATCCTGAGCAGGCGGCCTATCGTTACCGCCGGCGACGACGTGCGGTTCATTTACTACCTGGTGCCCTGGCGAATCGAGGACGGCGCTGCCGGGCCGGCGCTCACCATCGAGAGATGGCTCAAGTTATTCGGAATTCAGAAGCGCCTTTTGCAGGGCGCCGCCGACGACGCCTCCCTGCGGGAGTTCCTCACCGACCTGACCGCACAGGAGGAGATCCGGCAGATTCGACAGTGGTACATCATCGTGGATACCTCCGTGATCGATTTCAACCCCGCCAAGCTCGGTTCGCTCCAGAACGTCGCGGAGGTGGTCTCGGACCACTGGGGAAAGCAGTACCGGCTGTACCGCGTGGACAAGGACCGGATTCTCGGCGGGCCGGCGACGAGAATCGGCGGTTAGGGCGACAGCCCGCTGCGTGTCGTCCGACCGAAACTCGAAATCCGAAGCACGAAATCCGAAACAAACAGCAAACGGCAAACGGCAAATTCCAATGTTCAAAACTCCGCGCCCAATTAGGTAGTGCGCGGTTTGGAAATTGCCGTGTTTGAATTTGTCGTTTGTTTCGCATTTCGTGCTTCGGATTTCGGATTTGTCCGTCTCAAGCTTCTCCTTCCCGCCCGCCGATAGTCCTGATGAGCGACCTATGATCGAAGCGAGCAACATATCCGCGCCGGCCGAGGCGCCGGCATTGACCGGACCGGAGGCCGCGCATTTGCTGGGCTTCCTGGACTACCTCCAGGCCGAGTGCGGGCTGTCGCTCAACACTCGCAAGGCTTACCGCCGAGACCTGACGGGCTTCCTGCTCTTTCAGCGCGAGACGGGCGTGAAGGAGCTTTCGGCGATCGTCGCGGCCCATGTTTCGGAGTTCATGCGTTCGCTCAAGAAGCGGGGGCTGTCGGTGGCGACGATCTGCCGGCAACTGGCCGCGGTGCGGATGTTCTGCCGCTACCTGGTGCTTCAGCGCGTCCTCGAAAGCGACGTCTCCGCCGTGGTGGACTCGCCCAAAAAATGGAACCGCCTGCCGACGATCATCGACGACGCGGCCACCCGCGTGCTGATCGACACGCCCGACGCGCAGGTGGATTCTTTCGGCCTGCGCGACCAGGCCATGCTCTCGCTGCTCTACGCGACGGGCATGAGGGCCAGCGAAATCGCCGGTTTGCAGGTCAGCGACGTGAACGCCAACGTCGGCGTGGTTCGCGTGCTGGGCAAGGGCTCCAAGGAGCGCATCGTTCCGGTGGCCAGGGAGGCCCTGCTCTGCCTGGGGAATTATCTGCGCGTCCGCAGCCAGGCGCCGCCGGGCGCTGCCGGCTCCAAGACGCTGTTCCTTTCACGCAGCGGCAAGAAGCTCGCCCGCGAGGATGTCTTCCGCATCGTCCGCAAGTACGCCGTGCGCTCGGGCGTTCGCGGCAACGTCACGCCACACACGCTGCGACACTGCTTCGCCACGGAACTGCTGACCCACGGCGCCGACCTGCGAAGCGTGCAGGAAATGCTCGGACACGCCGACATCGCCACGACGCAAATCTACACCCATGTGGACGCCGCGCGGCTGCGGGCGATTCACAAGAAGTTCCACCCAAGGGCGTAGAGCGTAGGGCGTAGAGCGTAGAGCGTGGAGCGTAGGGCGTAACGGCAAGAAACGGCAAAGACAAAGTGCGGCTCCCTCTCTTCTTCTTTCTTCTTTTTCTTTCTTCGCCGTTACGCTCAACGCTTCACGCTCTACGCTCCACGTTCTTCGGGCATTGGCTCGTCGCTCCGGCAGGCCAGCAACGCCGAAAAGATGCACGCCAGCGGCACCAGCATGTAATGGTATTTCGCCTGCGACTCGAAGACCATGTGGATGGCGCTGAAATAGAAGAACATCACCGCCAGGATGATCCAGCCGCGTTTCCGCCAGAGCGTCTCCCGCCGCCAGATCATGCCGGCCGCCGCCGCCGCGAAGCATGCGAGGTAGAAGCCGGTCGAAACGGCCTCGGCCCACCAGCCCAACCATCGGTTGAATTTGGGCTCGGGGTATCCGGGTTTTTCCTCGTGCTCCAGGAAAGGCTGGTCCAGTGCCCACCAGGCCATGTCGTTGTCCAGGGCCCAGAGCACCGCGAACTTTTCCAGCGTCAACTGCGCGAAGCGGGCCTTGTGCGTGGCGATCCATTCCTTGGCCTTGGCCATGCCCTTCTTTTGAAGCTCCAGGTCGTTCCTGGAATTCTTGAACAGGTAATCCCACGTCTTGGCCGTGTACTTTCCGTGCCAGGTGTCGTCGTTATTGCCCGACCAGAGATTGCCTCCTCCGTTGGAGCTGATGACAATCAGCCCGCCGGTGACCCTGTAATTGCGGAGCGTCCAGGGCGCGATCACGGCCGCCAGGGAAAGGCCCATGACCGTCGCCGCGAGTACGGCCCTGCCTTTGCCGGGCCAGCACAGCAGCATGTGCAGGCCCATCGGTATGGGCAGCAGCAGGTACGTCGGCCGGATCAACGCCCCGATGCCCAGGCACAGGCCGCAGGCGATCGCGCCTTGCCAGGCGAAGCCGCTGTCCACCCACCGGATGTAAATCCACAGCGCCAACACCAGCCAGAACGTCTCGGGCACCTCCGCGCCCAGGACCATGCAGCCAAAAACGGTCGAGGGCAGAAACACGGCCAGCCCGCCGGCCACGCGACCGGGGCGCTCGCCCCACAATCGCCGCGCGATCAGGTAAATGCCGACGACCGTCAGCGAGGCCAGCAGGCAGTTGAACAACTCCGCCGACAGGACGCTGTGAACGCTGTGGGCGTCATCAACGCCTTTGTCAAAGAGCCGATAGAGCACGCCCAGCGTGAAGACCTGCCCCGGCGGGAAGAAGCAGCGCAAGGTGCCGCCGTCTTTGGAGGCCTCCTCGCCCAACGTCCAGTCATGGGCCATCTTCACGCCGGCATCGTCATACACCTTGAAGTCGGCGGCCGGCGCGTATGGCAGGTACGTCACGCAGGCGACTCGGAGGACCAGGCTCGCGGCGAACAATCCGAACATCCATGTGCCCACTCGCGGGCGCGACGGCGGCGAGGCGCCCATGCGTCCCACAACCAGCACCAGGGCCACCAGTCCGGCCGACAACACGTACCCCGCCAAGCCTGAATAGAGTCCGTCCGCGCTGACCCGCCAAAGGTAGCCGGCCATGACTACGACCGTGACCAGGCAGACGGCTATGAACACAATCAGGCACGCCGCCCAGACCGCTAAGTTGTAGCGGGCGCGGCCGGGTTGCGCGACGAGATCCTCAAGGGGCGGCGAGGCAAGCGGCGACGACGGATCGTTCATATACCGAACTCCCATGAAAAGCGGATTTGCGGAGTGTCCCACGAGGGACGTAACCTTGTCAAGAACTGGGTGCATTTCGGTTTCCGGGGCGTAGCATGGGCGTCCCGCCCATGAGTACCACGGGCATCTTGCCCGTGTCTTTATTTTTGTCGTTTTCTTGGACTCCCCAAAGAAAAAGAAAGAAACAGCCCGCACGGGCGGGACGCCCGTGAGACTCATGGGCAAGATGCCCATGCTACGGCCGGATCCGGGAAAACGAAATGCACCCACCAGAACTTGAGGCAAAACGGCCGTGTGGAGCGTCTAATCATTGGGTACAATGTGTGCCATGCGCGAGCAGGTGTTGGACATTTTGAGTCAGGCCCGGCGGCGGCTTCTGGTGTCGCGGACGGCCGGCGTCGCGGCCGCGCTGGTGGCGACGGCGGCGATGGCATCGGCCTCGCTGGAGGTCGGCTGGGCGCTGGCGGCGACGCAGAGCGGCCTGGGCCTGTGCGCCTGCGCGCTGCCGATGATCGCCGGCCTGCTGTTGCTGCTGGCGCCGATCAAGCTGTCCCTGCCGCGCCTGCGGGCGCCGCTGCCTCGCGTGGCGGCGGCCTTGCTGCTCGCCGTCGGCCTGGCCGGGATATTCGTTTACCTCTGGCCGCTTCGCGAAAAAAGTCCAGCGATCCTGATCCCGGCCGTGCTGCTGCCGGCGGCGGCCTTGCTGGCCGTCGTTTTCGTCCGCATCCGCCCGGTGTCGCTGCAACAGGTGGCCGTGATGCTGGACCTCCGCCTGAACCTTCGCGAGCGGCTCTCGACGGCCATGGAGCTGATCGAGCGCGGTTCGCAGGTCGCCGGGGCGGGGCTGTCGGAGGTGATCTTCGCCCAGGCAGCCGGCCAGGCTCGCAAGGCCGGCGTGGAGCGGATGCGATTCGAGTCCGTCAGCCGCCCCGCGGCGGGGGCGCTGGGGCTGTCCGTGCTGCTGGCGGTCGCCCTGCTGAGTCTGGGCGGCGAAGGCCGGCGGTTCTACAACAACGCGGACGAAGTCGATTCGGCGTTCACGAAAATGTCGCCCAAGCAAAAGCACACGCTGGCCGAGGAACTGGCCGCAGCCGCCAAGTCCGCCCCGACCCCTCAAGACAAGCAGGACCTGCAAAAGGCCTCGGACGCCGCTCTGCGTGACGATCCTCAAGCGATGAAAGAGGCCGTGGCCCGCCTGAACGATCTAATCGAAAAGGGCATTTTGAAAGTGGTCAACGTGGGATCGCCCGAGGCGGTTGAGGGCCCGGTGACGGATGTCACGAACGAACCGGGGCCGGTCGCAAACACCCCGCCGCCCGGCAACCAGGCCAGTGCCGTCGCCAACTCGCCGCCCCCGGCGAATTCGCCGGATAACGCGCTGGTGCTGATGCCTCCTTCGGGCAAGGCCTCCCCTGACAATCAGGCTCCCGCCGCCGGCGCCGCGCCGGAGGGCGGCACGTACGTTTCATTCGACAAGGCCTGGGAGCAGGCCGTCAGTCAGGCCAACCAGTCCCTTCGTGACGGCCAGGTGCCGCCCAGGTGCCGGCAACTCGTCCGCGACTATTTCATGGCCGGGGATTAAGAAGGAAAAGGATTTCCATGCGAACAGCCAAGATCGTGGTGCGACTGCTGCTCTTTGTGGTGCTGTTCCTGCTGGCCGGGGCCACGTACGTGTACATCCAGAGCGGCAGCGTGCCCGAGGGCTACCAGCCGCTGACGCTGCCGCCGGACCAGACGCAGACGGCGGCCAGCGCGTTCATCAATCGCAAGATCATCGACGAGTTCGGCAACAAGACGCAAATGAAT
>CAZYDC010000167.1:0-9687 GCA_964646065.1 uncultured Planctomycetaceae bacterium
GCCCGCCGGATGCGAGGGACTGTTCTTCCTGCCGTACCTGACCGGCGAGCGGACCCCGCACGCGGACCCCAACGCCAAGGCCTGCTGGATCGGAATCCACGCGCGCACCACGCGAAACGAAATGGTCCGGGCCGTCATGGAGGGCGCCACGTTCGGCATGAACGACGCCGTCACCGCCTTCAAGGACCGAGGCGTGCCGATCAAGCAGATTCGCCTCTCCGGCGGCGGCGCGCGAAGCGCGTTCTGGCGGCAGCTCCAGGCCGACATCTACGGCACGCCCTGCGTGACGATCAACAGCGAGGAAGGCCCCGCGTACGGCGTGGCCTTGCTGGCGGCGGTGGGCACCGGGCGATTCAAGAACGTCCGCCAGGCCTGCCAAAGCGCCATCCGCATCGCGCGAACCATCAAGCCTCGGCCGGCCCAGAAGAAACTCTACGCCCGCTACTATCAGCAATACCGCGCCCTGTACCCGGCCCTGAAGGCCGAATTCAAGAACATCGCGGCGCTGTAAAGTTGATATCATAAGAGGATCGCGAGCTCGCAAGCCGGTTCGATGCCGGCAGGAGGCGCGACGTGTTTCTCGACGATCAGACAAAAAGGAACAAGTGATATGCGTTTGTCCCGCTGGAAGATTCTCGCGGCGAGTTTATCCGTTGTGTTCCTGGTTGGCTGTGCCGCCGCCGCCGATCCGCCCCCGCAACCGGATTTTCGATTCGGCGTGATGACGGATATCCATTACGGCGACAAGCCCGACTCGTTTCTTCCCCCGAGGCACTACCGGCAGTCGCTGGACCGCCTCAAGGATTGCGTGGCCGACCTCAATAAGCGAGACCTGGCCTTCGCCATCCAGTGCGGCGACATCATCGACGGGTACGGCGCCAAGGAGGCGCCCGACCCCAAGGCCAAGTCGCTGGCGGATCTGGACACCGTGCTGGCGGAGTACAAGAAGCTCAACTGCGCCCAGTTCCACGTGCTGGGCAACCACGAGATGCGCGCGGGCATGAAGGACGTGTGCGACGCGCTGGCGTTGCCCGGCGGATATTACGCGTTCAGCAATCCCAAGGCGCAAGGCTGGCGGTTCGTCGTGCTGGACGGCAACGGCCTGATGGTTCCCCAGCGCGCCAAGGCGCAACTGGCCTGGCTGGAAGCCACGCTCAAGCAGGCCAAGGCGGATAAAAAGAGGGTCGTCGTATTCTGCCACCAGCCGCTGGTCTCGGGCCTGCTGCCGCACAGCGAGCCGCCGCCCAATTCGCCCGCCTTGAAACTGATCGAAGGCGCCGGCTGCGTGGTCGCATGTTTTTACGGGCACGAGCACCTGCCTTACTCTACCGTCAAGAACGGCATTCACCACGTGATCCTCACGGCGATGATCGAAAGCCCCAAGGACGGCGCGTACGGCGTGGTGGAAATGTACGCCGACCATTTCACGATTGTCGGTCATGGCCGGCAGCCCGACATGACAAAGAATTTCGCCAAGGCCCAGGCAAAATGAATCAACGAAGTTGGCGACACGCCAACATCAGGAGGAATCATGTTGAACAATATCTGGATATGTCCGGTCCTATGCCTGATCGGGTTGTTCGTAGCGGGGTGCGCCGTCAAAGCCGATTCCCGGCCGTCCGCGACCGCCGCTCAACCCCCGCAACCGAGCTTCCGCTTCGGCGTCGTGACCGATATCCACTGCGCCGACAGGCCGGATGACAACCGGTTCGGGCCTCGCTTCTACCGCCAGTCGTTGGAGCGTCTCAAGGAGTGCGTCGCCGACTTCAACACGCGGGATCTGGCCTTCGCCATCCAGTTGGGCGACGTGATCGACGGCAGGGAAACTCAGCGGGAAAACCTCGCCGACCTCGACAACGTCCTGTCCGTGTACAACAGGCTCCAGTGCGACCACTACCACGTCCTGGGCAACCATTGCGTGGCGGCCCTGAGCAAACCGCAACTTCTCAAAGCGTTTGCCCTGTCCGAATCGTACTACGCGTTTGGCAGCGCCCGCGCGCCGGGCTGGACTTTTATCGTCCTGGACGGCAACGGCACCGAGCAGGATCCTTTCGGCGCGAAGCAGCTCCAGTGGCTGGACCAGACGCTCCAGGCCGCCGCGGCCAAACATCAGAAGGCGATCGTGTTTTGCCATTTCCCGCTGATCAAGGAGGCCGCCGAGTCGTGCATGACCCACGCCGGCCCGGTGCTCAAGCGGATGGAAGATTCGCATTGCGTGGTCGCCTATATCTGCGGTCACGAGCACGCCGGCGGCTACGGCTTCCGCAACGGCATTCATCACGTGACCATGAAGGGGATGGTCGATTATCCCAAGGACGCGACGTACGGCGCGGTGGAAGTTTACTCCGACCATCTCCAGTTGATCGGCCACGGCAAGCAGCCGTCGATTACGATGTACTTCAACAGGCCGGGGAAGATCGAGGAATAACCTCAGGTGCATTTCAGTTTCCGAGAATCGTGTTTGCCCTCTAAAGCGTCATAGGCTGCCCCACTGCGCCGACCAGCAAGCCCGCCAACTACTCTTGGAGATCGATGGCGGGCAAGCTGGATCTCACGTCGGCTTGCCGGTCGGCGACGCGCGACGTTTCAACAAGAATGAACTCGGGCATTTAGACACCCGCCGAGGATAAACGCCACAGTAGATGCACCGACGCGTGATTTCTCGGAAACGAAATGCACCCAGTAACCTCAGGCCCGTTGGCCCGGGCTGGGATTCAATTGTATGTTCCATGCGCAGGCGGACCGCGTGGGTCTGCCTGGAGGCCGCCATGGACAACGACGAAAAAAACTCACCGCAAGATTCTCCCCTGTTGTCTCTGCGAACCGAGGAGTCGATGCTCCCCAGGCGAGTGGAAGTTCATTACGTCGATGTCTCCCCGCGAAAGATTCTTGTTCGAGCGAGGAACGACAGGCGCCACCAGTTTTTCCGACGGTGGACGCTGCGCGGAATGGACGAACTCAGAAAGCGGCAGGCGAACGTTGAACCACCCGATCCAGGCATGAGCCTGGATGAACAAATCTAAAGACCGTAGCATGGGCGTCAGGCCCATGAGTCTCACGGGCATCTTGCCCGTGGTCTTTGTTTCCTCTGTTTCTTCTTTCGATCAACGACGACAACACCAACGGCAAAGACACGGGCGGGACGCCCGTGGTACTCATGGGCAAGATGCCCATGCTACGTAAGCGGAGCCTGGCCCGCTCAGCCCAGCGGCGGCGGCGGCTTTTGTCCGTTCTCGACGGCCGGGGCGTCGGCGCCGATAAATTCCGCCAGCGTCTTGTCCAGCAGGCCCGGCATCACGTGCTCGTAGCTGGTCAGCGTGCCCTCGGACATGCGGTCGGGCAGCGCCTGCGCGCACAGGGCGACGTACTGCTGCATGAGCTTTCTGGCCGCGCTGGCGTGGCGGCAGAACGCGTCGCGATTGTCCTCCGGCAGCAGGCCCGCGCGCGTGGGCGGGTTCGATGGCACGAGCTTGCCGGCGTTCCAGTCCACCAGGTCGCGCATCGCGCGTAAGTGGCTGACCACGTCGCAGTGAATCTGCGAGGCCTCCAGGCGGTTCACCCACAGCGTGCATCGCTCCAGGCCTTCCGGGCGCGAAACGCGAGGCGCCTCGGCGGCGATCTGCCGCGCGACCTTGCCCAGCATCGCCTTGTACCTGCCGATGTCCTCGGGCGACCAGCCCACGTTGCTCAGGCTCCAGCATCCCAGCGAGCAGAAGCCCAGGTTGAACAGGTGCTCCACGGCGAAGACGGTGGCCTCGTCGAGCTCCGCCAGCGCCTTAGCCAGCTTGGGCGCGGACTGCGGACCCATGAGCGCGCCCAGGTACGACCGGTAGAATTCCTGCGGCGCGATGCCGCCGAACGAGCCCGCGGCCAGGTAGTCCAGCGACAGCTCGTTCTCCGACGTTCGCCAGTGATTGCACGCCAGTTCGGCCGGTTGACCCTCGATGCTGCCGGCGGCCTGATCGATGCAGCGGTACAGCCCCTCGCATTCGTTTTGCAGCAGGTACATCAGGCCGTCGAACTCACACCAGGAATACACCCTGGTGCGGCCCAGCAACTCGGGCGGCAGATTGGCCGCCGCCAGGTTCCGGGCGGATCGCCGCGACGAATAGGCCGGCAGCAGGGCGAATTTCATGTCCGGCGGCAGCAGTCGGGAAACCAGCGCGCCCAGGCCGGGCATGGTTTGGTAGATCGTGTCATAGAGCGCACAAACGGGCGTGCGCCCGGCGAGCAGCTTGGCGGCCCGCTCGTCCTTGGACATCAGTTCCATCGCGGCTAGCGCGACCTGCACCTGCCTGGCCGAACCGGTGAGTATGGCCGCGGCCATTTCCTCCGGTTCGCCGGGCATGGCGGGCCCAGTGGCCGGCCAGTCGGCGTCGGTCATCGCGAATTCCCGCCGCAGTGTTGCGGCCGCCTCGCGGATCGTCTTGGGCGAGGGCCAGGAGCCTTCGTTCTCCCGCGAGATGATCTCGATCTGGTCGATCTCGGGGTACTGCTCCAGCGCCGCGAAGGCCAGTTCCGCCGTCACCCGCGCGTAGAGGTCCGGGCCGACCGGTTCGCCGATCACGGCCAGTTCCTTGTCCGACGCCGGCGAGAGCGATTCGACCGACGCGCACACCGTCATGCCGCAGGTCTTGGCGCATCGCATGACCTCTCGCAGCCAGGACCGCAGCAGCTTGTGCTGGTCCGGCGCGCGGTAGTGCGGCTCGAATTCCGGTATGAACCAGGTCTCCTTGTTGGCCGTCTGCGCCCGCACGGCCGGATCGCTGCAGACGCTGTGCTGCTCGGAGTAATAGAGCGTGGTCTGCGCGTCCATGCCGACCTGGTAGCCCTTGTAGTCCATTTGCAGCCAGCCCTGGTTGGGGTACAGATGGAAGCCGATGAAATTGAGCTTCATGCGGGCCAGGTTCCGCACGTACTCCATCGCCGACTCCAGCGGCAGGCAGGAGATATCCATCGGAAAGTTGATGTGCTGGCGGATACCGCGCTGCCGCAACGGCGGGGTGTGCTTGTACGTGAACGGCGCCGGCCAAGTCGACAGCGACGCGGGATGGATCGGCCCGCGCGCGGTGAACACGTAGCCCAGTTTCTCCAGGAAGCAGTACACTCCGTGCAGCAGCGACGCCTCCGACCGCCCGCTGATGGTCGTCAGGGTCGCGTCGTTGTGGATCATCACCTCGTGCGACTGCGTGGGCTTGATCACCAGCGTGCAGGTGCGTCCGGCCTTGCCGGCGCTTTCCAACAAAATAGGCTCGTCGACCACGCGAGTCAGGAAGTGATGCAACTCGTGAGCCGCGTACCGGGCCATGGGCGAATGGACATTGATCATTGTGGCGCCTCTTAGCGGCAATGTACGCCATCGGCCAAAGGTTGTCAAAGCCCTGAGCGAGTTTGGACGCGTTTGGGTTTCGGGGAATGGCGTTGGGCTTCAAAACGTCATGGGGTGTATTGAGACTTCTGTCGGAGATAAACGTGACAGCGGAAGCACCGGACCATTTCTTAACGGAGAGGCTGGGATTCGAACCCAGGGTACCCGAAGGCACACAGCATTTCCAATGCTGCCCGATCAGCCGCTCTGGCACCTCTCCGAAACTGCATCTACTATCACTATACCATCTTTCTCGCCGCCCGCAAGGGCGACTCCGACAGGATAATTTCACCGGGAAATTGCGGGGTTTTCGAGCTTCGGAGGGTCGAAATGTTGGTTTTAGGGGAAAATTCGCATGTTTTTTTATTGAAATGTTGAAATTCCCCGAAAAAATGACAAATTTTCGCTTGACCGCCATGATCGCCGCGGGCAACATTAACGTAGTGTTCAGGCCGTGTGGCCTGAGGATGGGGCCAGGTTGGGCAAGGAGTCGCCCATCGGCCTCATCAAATTACGGCGGTTTGGAACCATTTTTTGAAGGAGCGTACAAATGGCAAAGTCGTTGACGAAGTCACAGATTATTGCGGAGTTGGCCACCTGTGCCGAGTTGAAGAAGAAAGATGTGGCGTGCGTGCTGGAAGGCCTCGCCGGGCTGATCAAGACCGCCGTGGGCAAAAAGGGCCCGGGCCTGTTCGTCGTGCCAGGCCTGATGAAGATCACGGTCATCCAGAAGCCGGCAGTGCCCGCCCACAAGGGCATCAATCCGTTCACCAAGGAAGAGCAGATGTTCAAGGCCAAGCCCGCCCGCAAGGTCATCAAGGTTCGCCCCCTCAAGGCCCTCAAGGACATGGCGAAGTAAACCATCATTTTATCCGTACGAAAAGCAGGCTCTCGACTTCGAGAGCCTGCTTTTTTTTCCGCAAGAAAAAACCCACGGCACCGGGGCCGTGGGTTTTTTGAATGAATGCTTCGTTGTTTTCTCTGCGTTCTTTGCGTTCTCTGCGGTGAGTCCTAGTCTCGCACGTCGAAGGAGCGGAGGAATTCGTCGTTGCTCTTGGTGCGATTGAGGGCCTTGAGCAGGGTGGGCAATTCGTCGTCCACGTTCAGGCCGCTGAGGAACCGCCGGAGCATGTGCAGCTTGGGCAGCTTCCAGGCCTCGACCAGCAATTCTTCCTTTCGCGTGCCGGACTGCGGAATGCTGATCGCCGGGTAGATGCGTTTTTCGGCCAGCTTGCGGTCCAGTTGCAGTTCCATGTTTCCGGTGCCCTTGAACTCCTCGAAAATCACGTCGTCCATGCGGCTTCCGGTCTCGATGAGCGAGGTGGCCAGGATGGTCAGGCTGCCGCCGTTTTCCACCTTGCGGGCCGCGCCGAACTGGCGCTTGGGGATCTCCAGGGCGCGGATGTCCACTCCGCCTGTCATGGTCCGCCCGCTGGTCTCGATGTGCCGGTTGTACGCCCGGCCCAGACGGGTCAGGCTGTCCAGCAGAATCACCACGTCCTGGCCGAACTCGGCCATGCGCTTGGCGCGCTCGATCGTGAACTCGGTGATGCGGACGTGGTTGGAAACTTCCTGGTCGTTGTTGGAGGCGATGACCTCGGCCTTGGGGCACTTGCGGCGGAAGTCGGTCACTTCCTCCGGTCGCTCGTCCACCAGCAGGATGATCAGGTGGACCTCGGGATTATTGATGGTGACGGCGTTGGCGATCTGCTGGAGCAGGATGGTTTTTCCGCTGCGGGGAGAGGCGACGATCAGCCCGCGCTGGCCCTTGCCCACCGGGGTGATGAGGTCCAGCACCCGCATCTCCATGGGTCCGCCGGGGGTTTCAAGCTTGAGCTGCGGGGTGGGGTCCACCACGGTCATTTCGTTGAACGGGATGATGTCGGTGTACTCGGCGACGGGGCGGCCATTAACCTTGGTGATCTCCTCGAGCTTGGGCCCGCCCTTTTTCTTGGTGGGCGGCGCGACCAGTCCCTCAATGTGCAGTCCGGTTCTGAGCCCGCCGTGGCGGACGAAGTCTTTTCCGACGAACGGATCGCCGGGCGTGGCCCGGTAGTCATTCTTGGCCTGACGCAGGAACCCGTAACCCTTTTCGGTGATCTCCAGAATGCCCGTTCCGGTGATCCAGGTTGCACGATCCGTGTTAGTTTGCATCTGATCCATGAGAACCTTCCTTGCACTAAGAGGCTTAGAGTTTACGCCTTCCGTTGCAGAGGCCCGATGGTACTCCCACCGGGCATTTAGAGCTTTTTGTACTTTGCCTTTTGCGAAGAACCCCTCGCGGCAAAGATATTAACCTTATCGGAATAGATTGCAACAAAAATAGTATACACTCATTGGCGGGCGATTTCAAACGCTTCTGACAAGTCGATCTTTCCTTCGTAGTAGGCCCGCCCGACAATCACGCCTCCGCAGCCGATTTTCGCGCACGAGCGAATGTCCTCCAGGCTGCCCACGCCGCCCGAGGCGATCACCGGAACGTCCGTCGCCGCCACTACGGCCGCGGTCGCCGCGAGGTTCACTCCGCCCAACATTCCGTCGCGGGCGATGTCCGTGTACACGATCGCGCCCAGCGAACTGCCCTTGACCCGCGCGGCCAGGTCCTGTGCTCGCAACTCGGTCAGATCGGTCCATCCGTGGGCGGCCAGCAGGCCGTCCCTGGCGTCCAGGCCCAGGGCGAGCTTGCCGGCCATGGCGGGGCGGGAAAGCAGGCTCTCGAACCACGCCCAATTCTTCAGGGCCGCCGAACCGACCACGATCCGGCGGGCGCCCATGTTCAGCATTCGTTCGACGGCCCGGTCGTCCCGCGCTCCGCCGCCCAGTTCGACCTTCGCCTGCACCGCTTTGCAAATTGCCTCGATCGCTCGCGCGTTCGCGCTGGGGACACTGACTTGACCGGGCTGGGCGCCTGGGTCACTGAAGTGACCAGGCCGAAGCCTCGCGGCGTCCAGATCGACCACGTGAATCCAGGTCGCCCCGGCGGCCTCGAAAGTTCGCGCGACTTGGGCGGGGTCGTTCGAATAGGTTGTCTGGCGGTTGTAGTCGCCCTGGGCCAGGCGCACCACCTTGCCCTCACGCAGATCGATTGCCGGGAGAATTTCCATAGGTGTCTTTGTCAAATTCCAGTGTCGCGCAAACGGGAAGGTTCTTAGAGCGGGATTACCGGATTACCTGATTTCAAGATTTGATTTCTTTAATCCGGAAATCGGTTAATCCGGTAATCCCGCTCAAGAAACCTTCATCAAAACGAGGCCTCACAGGTTTACAAAATTTTCCAGCAGCTTCAGGCCCACGGCCTGGCTCTTCTCCGGATGGAACTGCGTCGCGAAGATGTTGTCCTTCCAGACCGAGGACGTGAAGTTGTAACCGTAGTCGGTCGTGGTCACGGTAATCGACGGGTCTGCCGGGACCGGGTAATAGCTGTGGGCGAAGTAGGCGTACGCGCCTTGCTCGATGCCGCGGAGCATCGGGCAATCCCGGTTCCAGTGAATCTGGTTCCAACCCATGTGCGGGATTCGCAACCGCTGTGTGTGTGGCGCGGGCGTCCCGCCCGCGTGTGTCGCGGACATCTTGTCCGCGTCTTGCTGTTGTTGTTTTTGTTGTTGTCCCGCTGCTGCGGAAGAAGAAACAGCAGAAGAAACGGCAAAAGACGCGGGCGGGACGCCCGCGACACACGAGGGCAAGATGCCCTCGCCACACGCGGGCGAGACGCCCGCGTCACAACCAGAACCGAAGTCGAACTTGACGACCTTGCCGCCCAAAATGCCCAGGCCCTTGTGTTCGCCGTCCTCGGTGCCGGTCTCGAAAAGCAGTTGCAGGCCGAGGCAGAACCCCAGGTAGGGCGTGCCCGCCCGCACGGCCGCGATGATCGGCTCGACGAGCTTCTGGATGCGAAGCTGCTCCATCGCGTCGCCAAAGGCGGCCACGCCGGGGAACACGATCTTCTGGGCGCCGGACAACTCCTGGGGCGTCCGCACCAGCCGCGCGTCGCCGCCCACTCGCTCCAGGGCTTTCTGCACGCTTCGCAGATTGCCCATGCCGTAATCAATGACCGCAATCATACAGACCGCCCAACAGCAAACATCAAATCACAAGCGACACATCACAAACAAACGGCAAAACGGCAAACAACGCTCGCTATTGTTCCCCGGGCGTCGTCGGCGCGGCCACAGGCGCTCCAGGCGCCGCCACGGGCGCCTTGCCTTCCTTTAAGACGACGATTTCGACCCGGCGGTTCTTGGTTTTTCCGGCCTTGGTGGCGTTGGAGGACACGAATCGCGTCTCGCCTCGGGCCGTGGCGTCCAGGGTTTCCTTGGGCA
>CAZYDC010000168.1:0-9679 GCA_964646065.1 uncultured Planctomycetaceae bacterium
GACGCTCGCCTTGTTGTTGACGGTTTTTTCCGTTGCGCTGGTTCTGACCGGTTGCCCCCCCAAGCCGGTGGAACCGACGAAGCAGGTTATCGATATCGACCGGCCGCTACCGCCCGGCCAACTGGCCTTGCGGAAGATCACCGACCCCGGGGAGATCCCCGACTTCACTCCGGGCCTCCAGCGGGTGGATGGTCTGAACGAGGCCATCAGCTACAGCATCGACTACCTCTCGAAACCCTCCAGCGCTGGGCACTTCCCCTACGGCGAGATCACGCGCGAGAACGCGCTGGCGAGCCTGAAGGAGTTCTCGTCGCTCGTGGCTGACCTCAAGCAGGGCAAGATGACCGCCGCGCAGCTCAACGACACTCTCCACCAGCGGTTCGACGTGTGGGTTTCCGTCGGCCACGACATGAAGGGCTCGGTGATGTTCACCGGGTACTACACGCCGGTCATTCACGGTTCGCTCACGCGGACGGAGGTTTACCGCTACCCGCTCTACGGCCTGCCCGACGCGCACAAGGTGACGGACAAGGGCACTGTCGCCCTGGCCGACTACGACCGCAAGGCCATCGAACAGGGGCACATGCTCGAAGGCAAAGCCAAGGAAATCGTGTGGCTGGACGATCCGTTCCTGGTGTACGTGGTGCAGGTGCAGGGTTCGGCCAAGGTCATCCTGCCCGACGGGACCAAGGCCATGTTCGGTTACGCCGGATGCAACGGGTACGACTATCACAGCATCCGCACGGAACTGATCAACGACGCCAAGATCGACAAGGACAAGATCAGCCTCAAGGCGATGATCGATTACTTCAAGCAGCACCCCGGCGAGGTCACGCAGTACACCTGGCGGAACCCTCGGTTCGTGTTCTTCGCCCGCAATACCGACCCGTTCCCGCACGGCAGCCTGAACGAGCCGGTGTATGCCTTGCGGACCATCGCGACGGACAAGTCGATCTTCCCGCGAGCCTGCCTGGCCTTCGTGGCCACCACGCTGCCGTGGCGCGATTCCGGTTCGAACGAGATCGTGACGCGTGATTTCCATTCGTTCGCGCTGGACCAGGACACCGGCGGTGGCATCCGGGCGGCCGGGCACTGCGACATTTACATGGGCATCGACGAGAACGGTAAGGCGGCCGACCTTGCCGGCAGGACCGTGCAGGACGGAAAGCTGTACTATTTATTTCTGAAGTCCGGCAACGGCGCCCCGGCGGTCCCGGCGCCTCCTTCGGCCCCCGCGCCGCCTGCGACCACCACGCCCCCGGCAGCGCCTCCAGCGCCGGCACAGTAAACGGTTCTTCCAGGTTCGGAAGAAACGGCGAACCGACGAACATTCGATTGTCGAACGGCGAATGCAGAAGTGCAGAGTTGGAATCCCATCTCCGGACTTCGCCATTCGCCGTTCGACGGTTCGACATTCGTCGGTTCGTTGTTTCTTCGCTTTGGCTTGCGCGGCAACCTTGGTCCCAAGACCCTGCCGGAGCAACCTGGGTGGGTTCCTGCCCGCAAAGATTTCCTCAAAAATATGCTTTTCTTCCCTTTCCCGGTCGGCTAGACTGATAACTGTTAAGGTCCAGACTGGGATGGTTATGATAATATCGCATCATTGTGATTGCACACTCTCTCGGGAACGTCCTCAACATCCAGGCCAGATCGTTGGCCGCTTTCAGATGGGACCGGAAAGCCAAGAACGGGTCCAGATGCCCTTAATTCAGGAGAACTAGTATGGGCAAGAAGTTGTATGTGGGTAACCTTAGCTACGACGTCAATGATGCTGATCTGGAACAGTTGTTCGCACAGCACGGGACCGTTCAAAGCGCACAGGTGATTCAGGACAAGATGACCGGCCGCAGCCGCGGTTTCGGGTTCATCGAAATGGGCACCGACGAAGAGGCCCTGGCCGCGGTCGCGGCGCTCAACGGCAAGGACTTCGGCGGTCGCGCATTGACCGTGAACGAAGCCAAGCCTCGCGAAGAGCGTAGCGGTGGCGGCGGCGGTGGTGGCCGAGGCTACGGCGGCGGCGGCGGCGGTGGTGGTGGCGGCGGTGGCCGCGGACCCCGCGGCGGCGGCGGTGGCGGCGGCGGCGGCGGAAGAAACCGCTACTAGTCCTTACGCAATACCCAAAACGGAAAGAGCCACGTTCAACGTGGCTCTTTTTGTTTTCATAGTAAAGGTGCCAGTCCTTCGTCAGGAGTCAATGGATGGGTGCCATGCCCAAGTCTGCGCGGGCATGATCGCGCGGTGTTCACATGCCCGCGCAGACTTGGGCATGGCACCCGATTCCTGAATTCATGGTTTACCGAACGCGATTGCCTTTGACATGCGACGGGTTCTGGTGGAAAGTCGTGGCCCGGATCGGGTATGGTAGGTTTAACAGATTGTGAACCCCCCAAGGATACCGCAAATGAAAACGTCGCTTTGGCCCAAAGCTCTCGTGGCCGCTGTCGGGTGTCTGGCGTTGCTTTCTTTTTACGGTGCGGCCTACGGCCAGGCCGTGACGGTCAATCCGGGGTACAAAGCGCTGGTGAGGCCGATCAATTATTCCATGCCTCTGGCGCCCAAGGACGGCGCCCGCGCGGTCATCGTCTACGGTAAGAACGCCCCATGGACGGGGCAGGCCGCGGCGGCCTTGCAAAAGGCCGTCGCGGACTGGTGCGGCGTCACGTTGGATATCGCCGACGACCGGACCGTCACCAGCGAGGACACCTGGCTGCTCGCGGACGCCTACCGCAAGACGCCGCTGATCGTCCTGGGCAACGCGCAGGACAACCGCGTGCTGCACGCCCTGGGCACGCGCTACCTGTCGCAGTCCAGCCGCACCTGGCCGGGCGGGGACCGGTATGTCATCCGCTCGGTGTTCGAGCCTTTCGTTGCCGATGTGAACTACGTCGTGCTGGAGGCCTCCACCGATCCGGGCATGAACGCCGCGTGCGCGAAGTTCGCGGAACTGCTCAAGGCGTCCGGAGGCGAGGCAAAGGCGGCGGCGACGATTCCGCCTCACCTGCGCGCGGTCGGAAGCGTGAAGGACAAGTGGGCGCCCCAAGCCCCCGGCTGGAACGATCGGCCGGCGGAGTGGGCCAACATGGGCGACCGCAGCGTGGGCGAGATGATCGCGGCGTTCAAGGGCCAGCCGATCTTCGCGGGCACGCCCGCCGGCAACGTTCGCATCTCGTCGGACATCTGGACCTACTCGGTGGGCGGGGTGAATTGGGGCCAGGAGCCGATGAGTTTCGACCTGGACGGGGCCAATCAGAAGGCCATCGCGGCCATGACCCTCCTGGGCTGCCGCGCGATCGGCGGGCGGACTCACGGCAACTTCGACCACTACGGGGCGCTGGGTTCGTACCTGGGGATCCGGGCCGTCTTCAATTCCGCGATCCTGAGCCCGGAGGAAATGGCCGAGCTGGAAAGCTGCATCGTCCTGTCCGGCGCGCTACCGCTGGACTACATCTACAACAACATCGGCGGGGAAGTCGGCTGGTCGCTGGGCGGCAGGCATTGCCTCTCCAGCGTGCTGTACCAGTTGCACGTGATGGAGTACGCGATGACCCACTGCCGGATGGACGAGATGACCCGCAAGGAGGTCGAGCGCCGCTACGACGCCGCGAGGCGAACCACGGCCCGGTACGTCCGTTCTTTCTGGGACGACGGCGACCCGTACGCCGACTGCGCGGGCGAGGACACGTTGATGCAGGTCTCCTGCCTCCTGCACCAGGGACTGATGGACAACATCCGCAACGGAAACCTCCGCCGCAGCGCGGACCTGTACGTGATGAGCGTGGACAATCTGCCGGCCCCGTGGGGCGCGCACGGCAACTACATCGGGCTGGCGGGTTTCACCAGCGGGCGGGGAGGCATGTACACGTCGTTCTTCGGGGGCGGCCTCGTGGACGAGGCGGCCTTCTACTACGACGATCCGCAGTACCGCTGGCTGGGGCGGAACTGGGCGGACATCAAGTGGTCGCGCGGCGGCGGACACATGCGGTTCCATGACGACCGGGTCGGCCAGGCCGTGAAACCCGAAGTGCCGTCCACCTACGACGGCGTGCGGGCGCTGCCGTTCGACGAGCGCGTGTACGCCGTGCTCAAGGACCCACGGTTCCACGTCGGCTCGGCCTGGACGATCGGCGAGGAGGATTTCCGCCTGCCGCCCGAGCCGTTTGAAAAGGCGGCCACGTGCGTGGCGTTCCGCGACGGGTTCGACGCGAAGATGGCGTATCTGTATCTGGCGACGGAGCAGCCGGGGCGAATTTCCTGGTACGTGCAGAACAATTCGATCGCGCGGTTCACCGACCTAAGCGACCTGTGGCTGTTCACCAACACCGAGTCGCCGACCGGATGGTCGCGCAACCTGATGTCGATCTCCAACGGGAAGCCCTACACCCCGCACGCCGGATGCACGGTCGAGGCTCTGTCCAACGTCGGCGAAGTGACCGCGGTGTCCTCGAAGGAAGAGGGCGTCGCCGGCACCGATTGGACGCGGACGATCGTTCACTGGCGCGGCCACTATTTTGTCGTCCTGGACGGCATGAAGGCCCGGGAAGATGGCCCGGCTTCGCCCGCAGCGGGCTCCGCCGTGGCGAGCGACAACGCCTATGTTTGCCGGTGGCGGACCACGCAGATGGCGGCGCTGCAAAAGGGCGCCTCTGGCGGGCAGGTCTGGCTGGCCACGGCCCCGGACGGAAACACGATGCGGATTCAGAACACCGACCCGATTCCCCAGACCTCGGAGTATTGGGAGTGCGACGGCGCGGCCAGGCCTTATGTTTTGCAGCAGTACATGCAGGCCAAACTCGCCAAGGGCCAGGTGCAGACCTGCCAGAATCTGATGTACGTTTCGGGCGCGTCGCGCCCGGACGAGTTCGAGGCCCGGCGCGCCGGTCCGGCGGCGGTGCTGGTGAAAGGCCGCACGGGGCCGGCCGCGCAGGCGGCGCCGGGCGGGCAGGGCGCCGCGACCGATCACCTGGCCTTGATCGGGACCGGCAGCAGGGTCCTGGAATCGGCGTTCTACACCGACGGCACGGTTCGCGATACGCGCGCCGACAAGGTCCGCGTCACCGGCCTGACCCGGCTGTCGGTCAAGGACAAAGGCCAGGAGGCGACGCGGGAGATCTTCTGGTCCTCGCGGGTCGTGAACCTGGACGTGGACTGCCAGACGGGCAAGGCCCAGGTCGAGCTTGTGGACGATCAACCGGTGCAGGTCAAGACGGGCGAGGTCTGGAACGACTTCAAATCCGGCGGCAACGCCGTCACGCTCGCTCCGGCCGGCGTGCTGCACCTGGCGCTGATCGGGACCGGTGGGCAGATTCCGTTGGCGGGCTTCGAGACCGACGCGGCCGTCTACGACGTGTTCGGGGAGAAACTTCACCTGGCCGGCGCCACGACGCTGCGGGTCAAGATCGGCGACGAAATGCGGGAAATCCTCTGGGCGGCCCAGCCGGTCAACGCGATGGTGGACCTTCAGAGCGGCCAGGGCGAAATCGAAGTCCGGGGCGAGCACGCATTGCAGGTCAAGACGGGCGAGAATTGGAGCAACCGGCAGCCGGGGCGGCAAGCGGCGGTCTTCGCCCAGGCCAACGCGCTGCCCAAGGTGGGCGGCCTGCTGGAGGCGATGTGGAACCAGAGCAAATCGCCCGCTGACCAGGCCGGGCCGCAAATCGCCGCCGGCGAGCGAGTGTTCGAGGAAAAGCCCGCGTCCGCGGCGTTCCGGCGCCCGCTGCGAAGGTTGACCAACGCCCAGATGACGGCCACGCCGCCGGGCGGGCGCAACGATGTGGAACGATCTTACTGGGACAGTACGGGCAACCTGGAGATCACGCTGTCCCTGCCGCAGTCCACGCAAATCGCCTGCCTGCGGATGGCGGTCAACGTGAAGAGGCCCGACGCTGTCGTAGGCCGCAACGCCACGCAGGGCGAAGCCTGGGGGTCGGTTGGGAATTATTTTCACGCGGGCGATTACAAGTTCTCGTTGGCGCTCAGCGACGACGGTTTCCAGAAGGACATCCGCAAGATCGATGACCTGAAGGTGAGCTTCGAGGAGACCGTTGAGTTTGCGTTCCAGCATTACGGCATGGACCGCCTGCCGACCTGGCGGATCGAAATCGGGCAGAAGGCCCGGCAGGTCAAACTGATTCCCCGCGCCACCACGAAGGAAAAGTCGCGGCTGGTCCTGCGGGACCTGGAACTGTACGAGGCGAACCGCACGGACGATTTGTCCGCCAAGGCCATCGTCGCGGACATCAACGGCGACGGCGCGAACGAACTGATCGTGAGCACCTCGCAGAAGGAATTGGCCGCGTTCGACGCCGACGGCCGGCGCTTGTGGCACAAGGATTGCCCCGGCGACATCATCAAGCTCGCCGCCGCCGATCTGGACGATAGTGGCAAGAGCCAAACGCTCGCCTACCTCGGAACGGAGCGGCTGCTTCGTATCGACGCCGACGGCGCGGAGCGGCCGGGCGGCGACCTCTACAAGGCCCAGTGCGAGGTATATCACGGTGCCGCGGGCGCCGCGGGCGTGGTCAGCCTGGGCGCCTGGGGCCCGGACGACCCGAAGAAAAAGGAAGTGCTGCTCTATTCCGCCTGGCCCTTCCGCGTGCAGGCCGACGGGGCGACGAAGGTCGTTCCCAAGGGCATGGGCAACGCGCAGGCCAGCGCCAGGCTGCTGAACCTGTATCCCGGCGAGCGCGAGGTGCTGGCGACCGTGGACGCGCTGGGCACCTACATCTGGTCGCCGCATCGCGACGCGGACGGCAGTTACCCAAGGCTGGGGTTCGTCAGGGCGCCCGGTTTTGACGGGTTCGAGCGCGGCGGATTCGCGCTCGTGCGCCCGATCGACATTCCCGGTTTCAAGGGCGTTGTCACGGCCATTCTCAGCGGGATCAATTATTTCCCCATGACCGCGTTTGCGCCGGGCGCGAAGGAAAGAGGCTGGAGCTTCGAAACCTCCGGAGTGCCCGCCGTGGCGGCCTTGGTTGAGGACATTAATGGCGACGGCGTCCCCGAGATTTTCCTCGCCAGAAAGGACGGGTTCGTCAACATCCTCAAGCTGGCGGACGGCTCCTCGCTGGGCTTGCTCAACCTCGGCGAGCCGATCCTGGGCATGACCATGCTCAAGGGCAAGGACGGCAAAGGCCGCCTCGCCGTCGGCACGAAATTCAGCGTGCGGCTGTTTGCCGCCGACCCAGCCGGAACGGGCATGAAAGAAGTTGGCCGGGACGTGCTGCCCGTGCCGGCGGCCGCCTTCGCCGGTCCCGGCGGAAAAGACAAGGACCGAGTCTTCGTGGTCGATACCGCCGGGAATGTGACCGTTTTGTCATTGAAGTAGACCGTCGAACCGTAGCATGGGCATCCTGCCCATGAGTCTCACGGGCATCTTGCCCGTGGTCTGTTGCTTTTGCTGTTGTCGTTGTTGGGACAAAAAAGAAAGACGAAACAAAAGACCACGGGCGGGACGCCCGTGGGACTCATGGGCGAGACGCCCATGCTACGTAAAGGAATGGAGTGTTTATGAAACACCTTTTTTTCGTTCCGCTGCTGTTGCTGCCTGTGTTCGCGTGGTGTGCGCCGGTCCTGGCGGAGGATAAGACCCCGGCCGTTTCCGCGCCCCGCATCGCGGTCGAGGGCTATGTGTTTCAGGACGACAACGGCAACGGCCAGCGGGACGCCGGCGAAAAGGCCCTGGCCGGCATTGTCGTCTCGGATGGTCTGCATGTTACCCAAACGGACGCCCGGGGCCACTACGCCCTGGCGGACGTCGATGCGGCGGATCGCCATTTTGTGTTCGTCGTCACGCCGTCGGGATACCGACACCCGGGCGCGTTCTACCACCCGCTGCCCGCGTCGGGCGACGCCGCGAACATCTCTTTCGCCCTGGTTCCCGACCCCCAGGCGGCCAAACCGGATTTCTCGTTTTTCCAAATCACCGACACCCACGTTGTTTCACCGCTGGACACCCTCAATATGCTCGACCTGTTGGCGCAGCTCCGCGCTTTCAAGCCGGTGTTTGTCGTAAACACGGGCGACCTGGTGGACGACGGAAGAAGCATTTCGCAGGTGGACAATTACGCCAAGGCGATGTGCCTCTCGCCGCTGGAGATTTACAACGTGCCGGGCAACCACGACCTGGACAGCCCGTCCAATCGTCATTACGACGACGTCATGGGCCCGGAGCGCTACGCGTTCGACTACGGCGGCCGCCACTTCCTGATCCTCAATTCGATCTGCGACGTGGACCGGCAGTACGAATGGATGAAGAAGGAACTCGCGATGCAGCCGCCCGAAAAGGAACTGCTCGTCTTCCAGCATTACCCGCCGGAAAAGCGGCTCATGGAGTTTCTGGCCCATTACAAAACGCTGGCGATTTTCAGCGGGCACCTGCACTCCAGCCGCGTTTTCATGTACGGCAAGACGCTGTACGTGAACACGCCGCCGTTCCGGTTCGGCAGCATCGATTTCAGTCCGCGCACGGCCCGGCAGGTGTCGTTCCGGGCGGGCGAGATGGTCTTGGACGACGTGTATCCCCATGCCGGCCTCAGAGACGTGTGGGCTGCCGGGGTCGCGCGCCCGACTCCCGAGCCCGACGCGGCGCCGCCGCGCCCCGGCCAGGACTGGCCGATGTTCCAGCACGACCCGGCCCGGACAGGGCTGTCCGGCGACAAGGTGGCGCCGCCCTTGAAACTCGCCTGGCGCCGAACCCTGGACGCGACCCTCCACGTGTCGTCCCCGGTGGCGGCGGGCGGCACGGTGTACATCGGCGTGGGCGACGAGGAGAACCGCGGCAGGGCGGGAATCTACGCGCTGGACGCGGCGAGCGGCAATGAAAAGTGGCGCCACAAGACGTCCTCCTCCGTCCGCAACACCGTCGCCGTGGCGGGCGACCTGGTCTACGCGACAACCGTCGAAGGCCAGGTCATTGCCCTGGACGCGGCGGCCGGATCGCTCAAATGGAGCTACGACATCGACAGCCTGCTGCAACAATCCCTGTGCGTATCGCCGGTCGTGGCGGGCAACGTGGTGTACGTGGGCACGTCGCGTTCGTTCGTCGCGCTGGAGGCCGCCACCGGAAAGCGGGTCTGGCAGGCCAAGTCGATGGGCGGCGGCTGGGACAGTTGCCTGGGCTCGCCCGCCCTGGGCGGCGGAATGGTCTTCGACAGCTTCACCTGGACCAAAGGCCTTTTCGCGTTGGACGCGAAATCCGGCGAACAACGCTGGCATTATGACGAGTTTTCCGACGGCAACGTCGTGCCCACCTTTGTGGACGGGACGGTATACGCGGTCGGCGCCGGATGGAACGGTGGAGCGCACGCCTTCGACGCCCAAAGCGGGAAGGAAAAGTGGAAGTTCACCGTCGGGGCCGGGAGACTGGGATTCTCCGCCCCCGTCGTGACGGGAAACACGGTCCTGCTGGGATCGGCCGATGGAAAAGTTTTCGGCTTGGACATCGACACGGGAAAACCGCGTTGGGTGTACGAGCCCAAAGAGGTCTCGGTGAGGTTCTCCTTTGCCCCCTACAGCCAGAACAAGCTGGCGTTTTCTTCCCCGGCGGTTTCGGGGAAGACCGCCTACCTGGGCAACAGCGCCGGGTGGTTTGTCGCCCTGGACACGCAGAGCGGAAAGGAATTGTGGAGCTGCGACCTGGGCGCTCCGATCGTGTCCTCCCCGGCCGTCTCGGGCAACGCGG
>CAZYDC010000169.1:0-600 GCA_964646065.1 uncultured Planctomycetaceae bacterium
AACTCGCCCGGAGGCGCGGAAGGTTCAAACCGCGAGAGTTCCCAGTTCATGTACGTCAGTTGGGCCAACCGCGCGAAGCCCGCCCGCTCCAGCACGGTTTTGTCGGCCTGCGCCTCGGGCGGCAGGAGCGACTGCACCATCGACAGCCCCCTGCCCAGCGCAAAACCGCCGAGCATCCGCAGCAGTTCGACCAGCGATTCGACGTCGACGCCGGGCGCCTCGGTTGGGCTGAAAAAGAGCATTCCAGTTCGCCCGACGTTCTCGAACACCAATGCGGCCGCCAGGCACTGCCTCCAGGTGCGGGTCCACCACAGGTGCGACGAAGCGCCCCGTCCCGCCAGCATCTGCCGCTCCAGGTTGTGGGCCTGAGCGTCCACGATATCGTCCTGCCGCAAACCGCCGATCAGGAACCGCACCGCCTGGTGCTGCTTGCGATTCGGGACCGCTTCGATTGTCTTGCCCATGTTCCTGAATTCCGGCTTATAATAAAAAGGCGACAGGCAGCGGGCGCCATGCCGACAACGGCGGCATCGGGCGCTTCTTCCAAATGCCCATCGACAGGATTATAAACTATGGCCACAAGAACGCGCTATGCCTATT
>CAZYDC010000169.1:610-9672 GCA_964646065.1 uncultured Planctomycetaceae bacterium
TTCCGTTGCGTTTGTAGCGGGCTCGTGAAAGCCTGGGACAAATGCTTTTTTTCGGTTTGACATTTGCCCGACGAGTCAGTAGTTTGTGGTTAGGTGGGACTGGTTGTCCCTCCCTTGTGATAGGAGCCTGCGCCATGAAGTACCTTCTGGTCTTTGCAGCCGCCGTCGTCTGGACCGTTTCGGGCATCACCGCTCTGGCCCAGCCAAAGCCCTCTCCCTCATCCAATGCTTGGGAGTTGGATTTCGATTGCCAGCCGCTTCAGGCCATTGAGGTCGTTGTTCCAGGCCAGGGCAAGCAGAAGTTCTGGTTCTTGCGGTACACCGTGACCAACCACAACAAGGAAGATCAGGTTTTCGTGCCTGAATTCGTGCTCTACACGGACAACGGCGACGTGGCCCGCGGCCAGCGGGGCGTTGCCCCGATGGTGTACGACCAGATCAAGAAGACCTTCAACGATCCGCAACTCAAGGACCAGACCGCCATGTTGGGCAAGGTCCTCCAAGGCGACGACAACGCCAAGAGCGGCGTGGCGATCTTCCGGGACTTCGACGGCATCGCGGGCGAGATCCACATTTTCGTGGGAGGCCTGAGCGGCGAAACCGCCGAGGTCGAATTGCCCGTGGCGATCGAGGTCAAGCAGGTCAACGCCAAAGGCAATACGGAAACGGTGAACACGAAAAAAGTGCTCCTGGCCCGCACGCTGGACCTGAAGTACATTTTCCCCGGCAACCCGGCCGCCAGGTCGTTCCGCGACCCGCTGGAGCCCAAAGACAAAACTTGGATCATGCGGTGAAGACCGTGGAGCGTAGGGCGTAACAGCAACGGCGAAGAAACCGCTCGCCCTGTTCGTCCGTTTACGCCCCCTGCTCCTTGATGGTTTGTGCCGTTCCGAATTCGATTCTTGTATTCCCTTCAAAATCCGGTAATCTGATAATCTCTGTAATCCCGCTCAAGAACCGCCGAACCAAGCGTCAGGCGGGAATTGTGGACGAACCGATAAGGGAGTTTGTCGCCATGTATCAGATCGGCAAAGAAGAGATCGACGCGGTCCGCAAGGTCATCGAGTCCGGGCAGCTATTCCGCTATCGAGGGGGCGAGGGCGGCTGGTGCGACAAGTTCGAGAAGGCCCTGGCCGGCAAGATCGGCGTTCAGCACGCCCTGACCGTCAGCAGCGGAACGGCGGCGCTCATGTGCGCGCTGGTGGGTGTGGGCATCGGGCCGGGCGACGAGGTCATCGTGCCCGGCTATACGTTCATGGCCTCGGCCCTGGCCGTGACGGCCGTGGGAGGTGTTCCCATTATCGCTGAGATCGACGAGACGCTGGCGATCGACCCGCGCGACGTGGAAAAGAAAATCACTCCTTACACCAGGGCGATCCTGCCGGTGCACATGGTCGGGCGCGCCTGCGACATGGCGGCCTTGACCAAAATCGCGAAACGGCGCAAGCTGGCGGTCGTCGAGGACGCCTGCCAGGCCGTCGGCGGCAGCTATGGCGGCAAACGCCTGGGATCCATCGGGCAGGCGGGCACGATGAGCTTTAACCATTTCAAGATCATCTCTTGCGGCGAGGGCGGTGGAGTGCTCACCGACGACAAGACGATCTTCGAGCGCGCACGAATCTTTCATGACGGCGGATGCGTCTTCCGCTCCGACGCGAAGGACATCAAGACCTCGTTCTTCGCCGGGCAGAATCTCCGCGTGTCCGAAATCCAGGGCGCGATCCTGTCCGTGCAGCTTGGGCGGCTGGACGGCATTCTGCGAAAGCTGCGCGCCAACCAGGCCGCCATGCGAACCGTGTTGTCAAAATCCACCCGGTTCCAGGTCAGCCCCAGCAACGAACTCAACGGAGATTGCGGGACGTTCTTTTCCCTCCTGTTCGAGAGCGCGTCGGCGGCGATGGCGTTTGTCCGGCAGGCCGGTGAGGAGCGGTGGCTCGGCTGCGTTCGCCCCATCGACACCGGAAGGCACGTGTACTCCAACTGGGACCCGATCCTCAACCAGCAAGGCAGTCACGCGCCCAAGCTCAATCCCTTCAAGATGGCCCGCCGGAAGATCGAATACTCCGCCGACATGTGCCCGCGCACGCTGGACATCCTGGGAAGAACCGTGCTCATCAGCGTACCCTTCGACCTCACCGCCGCCCAGACAAAGGCGGCGGCGAAGAAGATGATCGGGTAAACACGCCAAAGGGTCACTTCAGCTCCGCGTCTCCCTTTGTCTTTTCGTGTCGAACCTGAACCGTGGACAAACTCATCGGCCGGGAGACCTCGCCCACGGTCAATTTCCAGTTGATTCCGCCGAACCAGTCGAAGGACTCCGGCGCAGCCGGCAGGTCAACATAGAACCGGGTGAGCTGACCTTCGGAGGCGACGCGCTTGGCGACGATCTTTTCCCACTTTCGATCGGTGTGTTTCTGCACGGGATCGGCGGCGGGGCTGTAGTACACCCAGGCCTCGACGTTCTGGGGGCAATGGCCGACGTTGAACTCCAGCGCCTTGCCGCCGGGGGACGCAAGCACCGGCGAAAGCTCCGGCAGCGGCGGTTGGTTGCCTCCAAGCACGCAGGCGAAGTAGGCCGGTTCCATTTCCGTGCATAGCGGCGGCGCATTATTGTTCGTTCCGCCCGGCAGGATGATGCAGTGGCTGACGCTGGGGCTCCAGCAAATATACTTGGGGCCCGGATAGGCGTCGAAGGTGGCGATGACGCTCTTTACGCTGAAGAAGAGATCGTTGGTGGCACAGTACATCAGGAAGGTTCCTCGCGCGCGCGACAGCCGCGTGGAGGCGTCGAAGTTGTCAATCCAGACTTTCTTCTGTTCGGGCGCGAGTTTCTCCGTGTCCCAGGCGAAGACGCTTCCATATTGCACGAACCCCGATCCGTAGAGGTCGAACACGGCCTTGACGCGATTGTCCAGCAGACCCGAGAGCATCGTCACCATGTACCCGCCGCAACTGATCCCGGTAATGCCGATGCGCGATCTGTCCACGTCCGGTTGCGAGGCCAGCAGGTTGAACGCGCCCAGGCCCGAGACCACCGCGTCGAAAAGGGTGCTGGCGTAGCGGTCGGGCGTGACCGTTCCGACATGCTCGGAGTACTTCTGCGAGGTGACGCGATTCACGCTGTGCATCTGCTTGATGTCCCCGAAGCCGACCAGTTCCGGCGAGATGCACACGTAGCCGAGTTTGGCCCAGCCCATGACGGAATCCTCCCGCGCAAATCCTCCGCCGCCGTGGCAGTACAGAATCGCGGGCCGCTTTGCCTTCGCCGGCGCGGCCGGACGGGCCAGGATGGCGTAATACTCGCACGGGGCCGTCGCGCGATTGAAGGTCCCCTCGACGCTGGCGAACCGCAACCGCGTGACCTTCACGCCGTCCGCGACGTTCTCGCTGAGCACGGTGGCGACCTTCGGAGTCATGTTGACGTACGGGGCGAAGATGTCGTCGGGCGGCAACGGCTTGGGCACCGCTAACGAGCAGCCGCCGAAAATCGTCGTCAGAATTACGCAAAAGATCCTACATTTCATCTTCATGCCTCCAAAAGACAAGTTCATTCGGACGAGCCCATTCTAAACATCTTTGAGTAAAATGAAATGCCTTCCCGCATGCGCATGAAAAAGGGCGACCCTTCCGCAAGAGCCGCCCTTTCTGAATTATCGCGTCACTTGATGACGATCTTGCAATCGGTCAGGGCCAGGTTCATGATCTTGTCCACCACGTTGTTCTGAAGGGAACCGCGGGCGATCATCGCCGCATCCGGACTGGGCTGGTCCTTGCCGTCCTTGCGATCGGTGACCTTGATGAGGTGGAAACCGAACTTGCTGCGAACCACCGAGGTGATATCGCCCTTCTTGGCCGCGAAGGCGGCGACGGCGAACGAGGGAACCATCTTCTCGTAGGTGAAGAAGTCCAGATCGCCGCCCTTCTCCTTCGAGGGGCATTCCGACACCTTCTTGGCTGCGTCCTCAAAGCTGATCTTCCCGGCCTTGATGTCCACACCGAGCTGCTCGAGCTTCTTGAGGGCATCCTGCTGCACCTGGGTGGAGGCGAACTCGGGGCACATAATCAGGATGTGGCTGGCGCGGACCTGCGTCCCGTTGAAATAGTTGGGATTGTCCTTAACGAAGGCCTCGGCCTTTTCCTTCGAGCAGGCCTGGTCCATGATCTTCCCCAGGCAGGTGCGATTATGAATGAACTCGTTGGTCAGCCCGCGTTCCTTGATGAACTGCGCCAGTGGCACCCCGGCCTGTTCGGCGGAGGGTCCGATCTTTTCCTTGGCGAAGGCGGCCTCTTCCGCCGGAGTACACTGGGCCTTTTCCTTCTGAAGATACTTGCTCAGGGCCGCTTCCCGGACCAGGTTGCCGAGGATTTCCTTCCTCGCTTCAGCCTTCTTGTCCGCGGGAACGTCCTTACAGATATTGAGCGCATCCTCGACCTGTCCGGCCGTGATGTCCGAGTCGCCAACTGTGGCCAGCACCGTCTTGGGGTCGGGCGCCGGAGCGGCGGGTTGGGTTGCGGGGGCGGCAGGCACCTGGGCCTGGGCCGCCTGGACGAGAATCAACGCGGGCAAGGCCATCAGGACCGCCGTCATCACAATTTGAAACGCTACTTTCACAAGAAGCTCCTTCTGCTCCTGGCGCGGCGGGAAATATCCCGCGGCTGCGCCGATTTTGGAAATCAACACGCCTGGCCTGATTGGGTCTCCCGACCAGGTTGGGCCTGCGACATACGCAGGCCTGAATTCAATGATTATCGCCTTTTGAGAGGCGTTGGGTCAAGCCAATTTGTCCGCCGCCTCGATCGCCGTTGGCTCACGGCTATCGTTGGGCGGTCTCTTCAATCCGCAATCCGCAATCTGAAATCCGCAATTCCTACACATCCCACCGCCGTCGCTGGGCCTGCGGTTCTTCGTCGCGTTTTTCCGGCGGGCGGATGCCCACGTCGGACATGTCGATCGGCTTGAAACCCAGCTTCATCGCGGGTGAATCCGGGGCGAGGGTGAAGTCGCACTTGGCCAGGTCGCGGCACTTGGGGTCGGCCACGACCGAGTGCAGGTCGTACCCCAGCGCCTGCCAATCCTTCCAGTTGAATGCCCGCTTGAGGTTCTCGCGGCCGTGCTTGCCGTGGATGCCGTTGCCGCTGACGATCTCCTGACCTGTCGTGTCGAAGAACAGGTTCAAGTCGCTGATGATATCGCCGTGCTCGAGGTTGCCGGTGGCGTCGGCCAGGGAGCCGATGAAAATCGGCTCGCCGTTGGTGATGAAGATGTTCCGCTCGAACGTCACGGCGGTGTGGATATTCTGGCCGGGCTGGGTGTATCGGCGGTTCCATTGGTTACCGCGGCTCAGGGCGGCCATCCCCTCCTGCCCGAACGCCCAGATGTTGTTCCGCACCACGTTCTCGCGGCCGAAGTGCTGGTGGAACGTCTGACTGCCGGTGTTGTAGCAGATGTTGTTTTCTATGACGATGTTGGAGCTGCCCTCGTCAGGGTAAATGCCCCACCCGCCGTAATTGCAGCGCTGAATGTCATGCACCAGGTTGCCGCGGATGGTCGTGCCCGGCTGGACGCCCAAGGTGTAGATGCCGCCCATGTCGCTGAGCACACCCTTGCCCAGGTGGTGAATGTGGTTCTTCTCGATGCGGTTCTCGCGGCAGACGTTGAATCCGTAGCCCCAGACCCAACCCACCGAAATGCCGATCTGGTAGAGGTCGTGAATGTGGTTGTGGGCCACGTAATTGCCCGAGCCGTGCTGGATAATCACGCCCGTGCCGCTGGCGAAGACCTCTCCGCCGTGGTGAATGTGATTGTCGGTGATGCGGTTGTTCTTCGTCCTGCCACGCCAGCGGTCCTCGGCCAGCGTGCCGTTGATCTTCACTCCGCCGGCGCCCAGGTCGGCCATCGTGTTTCCGACCACGCGATTCCCGCAGCAGCCCTGGTACATCTCGACGCCGTACCATCCGACGTGCTCGATGCGGCAATCCTCGATGGCGCAGTTGCGGCAGCCTTCCATGTAGATCACGCCCGGCACATTCGAGGCGCCCTGCCCGCCCGAGGCGAACGGAATGTTCCGCCACGGATTGCCGTCCATCATGTTGGAGGTCTCGTTCTCCACCGCGGGCTGCTGGGCATAGGGGTTGAACTGCACGCCGACCCAGTTGGGCTGCACCCAGTCGGTGTACTCGAACGCCAGGCCGCGGAAGCCGATGAACTCAATGAACCGCTCCGCCTCCGGGTCGCCTTGCATTCGGATGAATTGCAGCAGCACCGGCGCGACCACCTCGGTGTTCTCGGGCGTCTCGCCGGGCATGGGCACGTAGTAGAGCTTGGCCGCGGGTTTGTCCAAGTACCACTGGCCGGGCTTCGTCAGGGCCTCGAAAACATTCTCGACGTAATACTTCGCGTAGCGGTTGCCGATGTCGTCCGTCAGGCCGTATATGCTCTTGCGCGAGCACTGGACCATCCGCGTCGCCGGATCGTACGATGCGATCGGCATTCGCTCCTCGGTCCACAGGTGCATCGCGAGAACCTCGACGTCCTGGAGATTCTTCCAGGTGTGAATATCGCCCTTGGCCGCCTTGAACGTGGTGTAGTGGCTGTGGAGGAGGCTCTCCTCGAAGAAGGCTGTCAGCGGCAGGCCGGGCACGTCCTCCATCCAGTAATAATCTTTCTCCGGCAGGCGGGTGCGGCTGCGCCGCTGCCCGTTGACGAAGAGCTGGCGGAAATCGCCCCGCTTCTTGAGAACGTCCGAAACGTCCGCCGCCCAGGCCGGCACGCCGTTGACGTTCTCCATCCGCCACGACTTGATCCGCACCCCGCCGTCCAGCACCGGCTGCTCGCCGGGATAGGCCGCGTAGGTTACAGGGGCCGAGTCCTCCGGCTCGAAGATGATCGGCTTGGTGATCGCGTATCGCCCGCCTCGCATCCAGACGGTGAGTTGCCCGGAGATCATCGCCTTGGCCCGGCGCTCGCGCACCATCGCTCGGGCCACGTTGAGCGTGGCCAGCGGGCCATCCGTGCCGCCGGCATTAGGCTCCGGCAGCGAACCGGTCCAGAGATCGTTTCCCGAGGGCGATACGAAAAGGTCCTGTGGGCCAAAAGGCGACGCCATGTCAACTCCTTGATTCAGGTAAGATTTCACTCATCCAAGCGAGCGTACATTACATTCGGGCTTGCCCCCTACGCAAGCCAAAACCGAAGGGCGACACAGAGACGCAGAGATACAGAGAACAGCAAAGACATAGTAAGATGTATTGATCCACTCGATCTCTTTGCAGTTCACTTCCGTCGTCGTTCTCTGTCCCTCTGCGTCTCTGTGTCGCGCTTTTCCGCGGGACTCTGCGCATAAAAGAAGCACGTCCCTGATGCATCAGGGACGTGCTTCCGGAGTAAGGCATAAGATCTTATTTCTTGTTTCTGCGGCGAAGCAGGGTCGCCACCGCGCCGAAGCCCAGCAGGGCCAGGGTCGCAGGCTCGGGCGCCCCGTAGATCAGATCGCCGCCGGCGACAAAGTTACCGTTAACCAAGGTGCCGGTTTCGATCTGGCTGAAGAGGTCCTTCTGATTGGCGACAGTCGAATCCCAGTGATCGGAGCTTCCGGCGACTATGAGGTGCAGGGGGACGGGGCCGGTAGGCCACGCTGTCGCGACCCAGTTTTCAGTGGCAAACAGGAAAGTCGTATTGAGCGCGCAGGCCCTTTGTGCCGGGTTGAGCGCGTTGCCCTTATTGCCGCCGCTGGCCTGAAGCGCGTCCAAGGCGCCGGACGTATCGCCATAGTTTACGCCGCCAATCTCCCTCGCGGCGTCGATGGTCTTGTTGTTGAGCCCGTTAACGCCGACGTTCGGGAAGTCATCATCCACCGTAGTCGGGTAATCGATCGGGTCATTAAACATCGGATTCGGCGCCGTCTGGAAGTGCAGATTCATGGGCACGATCGACAAGGCCGCAGTTTCGAGACCGCCTCCGGCTATCGACGCTGTGGTTTCGCCCAGGCTGGGGTCGGGAACAATCTTGATCCAAAGCATCACGGTGTACAAGTTTCCGACATCGGATGCCGTCGGAGCCGTCTCGCCTGCGGGCAACCCATAGATTGGATTCCCATCGGTGGGTTGCGCAGTACCCGAGGTGGCGTACGTCATCCAAGCTTCCAAGATAGACGCCTGGCTAATCGAGGCCGTCAACAACAACGCAGCCATAAGGACTAATACCGTTTTCATTGCCTTTTCTCCTTTGGAATTGCCATTCCTGTTCGACTTGGATCAGCGGTCCTACGGGGGCCAACTGCTCATGCTATTCACTTATTACCGGGACAACCGACAAACAACATTCTAGCAGATTTTGACACAATTGCAAGAGCTAAAACGAGAAATCTTTAAAAACTTCGCCATACGTCATCCACTCACTCTCCATCGCGATTCACTGCTCGACATGTGGCGAGCATGGGCATCTCTTTCGCTAGCCCCAAGCTCACCTTGCAAGCTATACTTTAGCAAAAGTTTCTATCAAGTCAAGCGGGAAAATCAACTTTTTTTCCAAAAATCGCATCCATGCAAGAAGGCCCGCACGCTCGTCCACGGCGAGTGTATGTCCGGTTTGTGGCTGTGGGATTCCAATCTTTTTCCGCGTCCGCCGGCACTGGCTGGTGGCTACCGCCTTGGGCGGTTGGTATCATGAATCTCATGCGGACCTTTCCCATCATGCTGAATGTTGTGGGGCGACTGGCGACCGTTGTTGGCGGCGGGCCTGTGGGAGTGCGGAAAGTTCGATCCTTGCTGGCCTCCGGGGCGAAGGTCCGGCTGATCGCTCGAACCGTGGACTCTCCAGAAACTCCCCAACCGGCCGTGGACTTACGACTCGAGCCTTACCGGCCGGAGTTGCTGGAGGGGTCCATGCTGGTCTTTGCCTGCACCGAGGATCGCGCCCTGAACTCGCGGATCGCCCGCGACGCGCGGCGGATCGGGGCCCTGGTCAACGCGGCCGACCAACCCGAGGATTGCGATTTTTACGTCCCTTCGACCGCCTCGCGAGACGAGGTGGTCCTGGCGGTCGGCACCGGCGGGGCCTCGCC
>CAZYDC010000170.1:0-9633 GCA_964646065.1 uncultured Planctomycetaceae bacterium
TCCCGACATGTGGATGCTGGACCAGAACGGTCGGCCGTGCGGCGAGGGCGTTGTCTGCACCAACGGCCCGTACCGCAAGCGGTACGTGTCGCTGATGGCTGAGCTGGCCCAGAAGTTCCCGCTGGACGGCGTGTTCGTGGACGGACCCGACCCGGCCTTCGGGGCGGGGGCGGCTTGGCCGACGCCTTGCTACTGCGAGTCCTGCAAGGCCCTGTGGCTGGAGCGATACGGCAAGCCCCTGCCGATCAACGCGCAGAGGGTCTGCCGCGAGCAACTGGTGGAATTCCTCGACGCCAACTGCGACACGTTCATCACGCAGGTTACGGGCGCCCTTCGCGGGCGCCGCCCCAAGGCCAGGCTCTGGCACAACACCTCGCGCCCGACGGCCGTCCAGGACGAGGCCTATCACGAAGTGGACGCCTACCACCGCAACTTTTACCGCCCCAGCCTGTTCATGAAACGTCATCGGGCCGCTTGCGGCGACATTCCGCGCGTGTACTCGCTGACGATGGACAAGCCCGTCCGGCACTCCCAAAGTGCCGCGATGATCGCCTGGGAAATGGCCACGTATCTGGCCCACAGGCCTGCCGACGTTGTGATCTGGAGCACTCCGGACCTGCAAACCATGTGGTACGTTCCGGACATGGTCGAGAAGGCCCGCTGGGCCATCGAGCAGACCAACGCCCTGCGCGACGAAATGGCCGCCGACATGACGGTGATCGCCGACATCGCTATCGGCCACAGTCGCAAGGACCTTCTGCTGAATTTCAACGCCGCTCCCGAGAACATCTGCCGCGACGACGCTGCCGGGGCGCACCGCCTGCTGTCGGAAGCGCAGATTCCCTTCGACTACGTGGACCTCGATCGGCCGCTGGCGATGGGCAAAACGCCGGTCCTGATGATCAACGGGGTCCAGACGCTGCCGCCCGCGCAGGTCAAGGCGATTCTCGGCTGGGTGCGAAAGGGGGGCAAGCTGATCCTCACGGGCAGGGGCGTTCTGGTGGACGCGATGGACGGCCTGAAGCTCGGCCCGCCGGTCACGATCGAGAACACCAGCAACTTCGCCGGCCGCACGCCGGTGGCGTATGTAAAGCCCGACTGGCGACCCGACGGCGACGCGTGGTCCACGGCTCGCGGGTACAGCCCGGTCTTGTCTCACACCGGGTGGAAGGCCATCGGATGGATCCTGCCGCAGGCGGTCTATCGCGTGGGCATGGCGTTCGACGTCAGTCATCGCCCCAGCGCCAAACCGTCCGGGCCGGCCATTCTTTGTCGCAAACTCGGCAAGGGCGGCGTGGTTTATTTCAATCACGAGCCTTTCGCGGAATCCATCGACCGGGGCGCGAACCTGTTCCGCGACATCCCCGCCGCCTGCCTGCGTCAACTCGGAGTCCAGCCGCGATTCGGCGTTCATGGCTGCCAAAGCATCGAGGCCAATTATTACAAGACCGCCGACGGCGTCCAGATCGTGCTGACCAACGGCTTCGTCGGTCGGCCGATCGTCGCCAACGGCGAACCTTCCCCCTGGGCCGAGATGAACGAAGTAATCACGGTGGCCGACATCGCGATTACCACCAACGTCCCGTTCGCCCGCGCTTACAGCCGCCAGTTGGGCGAACTCGAAGTCGAGCGCCCGTCAGGCCAGGCGGCGATCATCCGCCTGCCCAGGCTGGGCCTGTGGGACGTGATTCACCTGGAGTGAAAAACGTAGGCCGTGGGCCGTGGCCCGTAGGCCGTAACAGCGAAGAAAAAGCGAACCGCAGAACATTCGAACAATCGAACAGCAGAAGGCAGAAATAAAGAGTTTAAATCCGGACTCTTCACTTCATCATTCTGCGGTTCGAATGTTCTGCGGTTCGCCGTTTCTTCGCTTTTGTTGTTTCTTTGCCGTTACGGCCAACGGGCCACGGCCCACGGTCTACGTTCACTTCACCGAGGACCAATCCATGGCCAGGGAGAAGACCTTATCCGGCTGCTTGCGCAGGGCCTGGTAGGCCTGCGGGGCCGAGGTCCAGGGCAGGATTTCGTCCACGAAATCATCGGTCTTGAGCGCGCCTTGGCGGAGGTGCTCCATGACCCTCATGCGGTCGCTGTAGCTTCGGTCGCAGGGCATGGAGATGTACAGGGCCTCTCCGCCGGCCAGCGGGTTGACGGACAGCGGGTTGATGTAGTTGGCCTGGGCAACCAGCCGTGGATGATAGTGGCCGTAGAACGGTCCGGACTCCATGGCGTTGTCCTCGTGCCCGCCGGACTTTGCTCGCAGGAGCTTGAAGGCCATGGCGAAACCCTCGGGCGATCCGGAGGCCTCGATGACGATGTCCGCGCCTCCGTTAGTCAGTTGGCGGATGCGGTCGACGGCGTCCGCGTCAGCGGGATCGATCGCCGCGTCCAGTCCTCGCGCCAGCGCCCGCTCCCGGCGGCCTGGAAGCACTTCCACGGCCACCACGCGGCAGCAGGCCCGCTTGAGCCATGCCGCCGCGAACGCTCCGATCACGCCTTGGCCGATCACGACGGCTGACTCGCCCGCGCGCGGGCAGGCTGAGTCCACGCCCCGGAAGCTGATGGCCGAGACCTCGCTCAGGATGTAGTCTCGCTCCTGGGCGCCCGGCGGCATGAGCAGGCAGCGGCCCTGGGTGCGCGTGGTGTAAATGTGGTAGGCCGCCTGCCCGCCCCAGGCGCTGCCCGTGCCCACAAGTTCCTTGGGGTTCCTGCCCGTCACGTAATCGCCCGCGCGGTAGCCCTTGACGGCCGAACCGATCTCGACGATCTGGCCGACCACGCTGTAGCCCGGCACGACGGGGAACCGATCCGGCGTGATGTACTTGGCCCCCAGCACGCGCATCTCGGTGCCGCTGGAGCCGAAGGTGTAGTGGGTCTTGACCATGATCTCGTCGGGTTCCATCTTGGCCAACTCGACCTTGCCCAACTCGACCTTGTTCACACCGGTGAAGACGACCGCGTCAACTTTCTTGCCCATGATGTTTTCCTTTAATTCAAACTGATCTGAACGTGTTCACAGATTACACTGATTACACAGATAACCGCAAGAAAAGAGAAGAAGACGGCATCAATGCTCTTTGCGGTTACCGCCTGCGGTCCACGGCCCACGATCTTCATTGGTGTTGACCCCTGCGCCCGAGACGACCTATAATCGCGGTCCTATCGGCTTGTGCCGGTGGCGCCAGGAGAACCTTACCGTGACGAAGATGAAACAATGTTTGCCGTGGTCGATGGCGTACGTGCCGCTGGCCGTGATGTGCTCGCTGCTGGCGGCCGCGTGCGCGCCCGGTTGCGGCGACGCGACGCCGCCGGCGGGCGGGGTCGAGGTTAAGCCCCCGCTGAGCCTCATGCTGCCCCATACGATCCGGATTCATCCCTTCACCGGCTTGCGAGCGTTGGAGAAGGGCGTTCGAGGCCTGGAGGTCCGCATGGAGGCCCTGGACGCTTACCAGGACACCACCAAGGCCTTCGGCACGTTCCGGTTCGAGTTGTACGAGTTCAAGCCCTACAGTTCCAATCCCAAAGGCGCCTTGATCGAGTCGTGGGAAGTGGACTTGATGAACTCGCGCGAGAACGTCATTCGCTGGGACCCTATTACGCGGTCCTACGTTTTCAGGCTGGGGCTGAACGAATCGGTCCCGGCCGGGCGGAGGCTCGTGCTGACGGCCGCGTTCGAGAGCCCCTATTCTTTAAACAGGCTTTTCGCACCGGAATATGAGTTTGTTGCGCAATAAATGGCGGCACCCCCAAGTCCGCTTGGGGGTGTCCCGGTGGTGTGCGTCCGCTAAGACACCCCCAAGAAGACTTGGGGGTGCCACAAGACATGGCACCAAACAACGTCGCCATGCCACCCTTAATTTTTGGTTTCGTGAGGCGGCAATGAAGTCCATAACATATCTGCTTGTGTTGGCGGCGATGGCGGCGGCCGGATGCAGCACCAGTCGCGGCAAGTTCACGCGGGAAAACTACGAAACCCTCTATTACGGCCAGTGCGCGCCGGAAGTCCAAAAGGCCATGGGGGCGCCCTCGGGCATCACGCGGAGCCGATGGGATAATTTGTCGCCGGAAGTCCAGAAGGCCGTGGGCAAGCCCTTGGGGCAGGAGTTCGACTCCTGGGAATACCTGCACGAGAAACCGTATTACAGGGCCGTGGTTTTCGTGCAGTGTGAACAACTCGTTGGAAGGGCGTGGTACGACGAACCGTCGGCACAACCCGCTTCCGCGCCGACAGGCAAGAAACCACCTCCGGTGAAATCGGGGCTCGATCGCAAGCCCAAGAAAGAGAAGAAAAAGAAGAAACACCCGACCTCCCAGCCCGAAGACCAGGAACCCGCGGACATCGGGAGTTGAGCAACGGGTTCCGTTACTAAACGATGCATAAGGGTGGCCACCCTACTTCGCCGGCTGCGTGGCGGGCATTTGCACGTTGATCGTCTTTTCCGTGACGAGGTGTTTGCCCGTGAGGTAGTCGGTGAACTCCACGCGGATATGCACTTCGCCCTTGGTCGGCGGGCGCTTCCAGGGGCAGACGAAACTGTAGTGGTAGGTCATCGAGAAGAACCCGCTGTACCAGTTCTTGGCCATTTGCTCGGGCGTGAAATCGACCTGGCCGATGAGGTTCTGGCCGTCGGGCGCGTTGAGGTCGAAGAGCTTGATCTGCAATGTGCCGGCGGCCTTGACCACGCTGTCCTCGGCGTCCTTGGGCAGCAGGTAGACCTTGACGGAATTGGGGACCTTGCTGGTGGCGTCGACGTTGTAGGCGCCGGTGGCGTCGCCCAGCTCGATGCCCGTGGCGTGCGTCACCAGCTCCAAGCGGCGGGGCCCCAGTCCGATCAGCGAGTCGATCTGTTTACGTTTGTCCACCACGTCGGCGACCAGGATCTGGTTCTGATCCTTGAGCTTGCGATTCTCATCCTGGAGCGGGATGAGTTGCTTCTGCAACTGGTCGTACTTGGCCTGGTCGACAAACGCGTTGCAGCCGGAGCAGAAAATCGCCCCCGCCCACGCGGCCAGCAACGTTCCGATCACGGTCGCCCTTTTCATTCGATCTTCTCCAGGTTGGACTTGGGCATCTCGGGCATGTGTTCGAGGACCTGGTCCACCGCGCCGTACTCGATGGCCTGGCCGGCGTCGAGCCACTTGTCGCGGTCGGCGTCGCGTTCGATCTGGTCGGCGTTCTGCCCGGTGTGCTTGGCGAGGATTTCGTACAGCCGCCGTCGCAGGCGGATGATCTCGCGGGCCTGGATGTCCAGGTCGGTCGCCGGGCCGATCAGCGTTCCGTGGATGAGCGGCTGATGGATCAGCACGCGGCTGTTGTTCAGGATGTATCGTTTCTTGGGCGCCCCGCCGATCAGCAGGACGGCCGCCATCGACGCGGCCATGCCCACGCAGTAGGTCCGCACGTCCGGGCGGATGTACTGCATGGTGTCGTACACGGCCATGCCCGCCGAAACGGACCCGCCGGGCGAGTTGACGTACATGTTGATGTCCGCGTGCGGATCCTCGTTGGACAGGAACAGCAGTTGGGCGACGATCAGGTTGGCCATCTCGTCGTCGATCTGCCCGCCGACGAACACGATCCGGTCGCGCAGCAGGCGGCTGTAAATGTCGTACGACCGCTCTCCGCGGCCGGTCTTCTCGATCACGATGGGCACGAGGTGCTGGTTGTATTCCATGGCTGCCTCTAAAAGGTTGTCTTTTTCTTCACGGGTGTGGTCTGGACGATCTCGTCGACGATGCCGTATTCCTTGGCCTCGGTGGGGGTGAGGTATCGGTCTCGCTCGGTTTCCTGTTCGATGAGCTTGACGTCGCGGCCGGTGTGCTTGGCCAGCAGTTCGTTGAGCAGCTTCTTGGCCTTGAGGATTTCCTCGGCCTGGATGGCGATGTCGGACGCCTGCCCCGTCACTCCGCCCCAGGGCTGGTGGATCATGACCTTGCTGTGCGGAAGGGCGAAGCGTTTGCCCTTGGAGCCCGAGGCCAGGATCATGGCCGCGCCGCTGGCGGATTGCCCGACGCAGTACGTGGCCACGCTGCACGAAAGGAACTGCATCGTGTCATAAATCGCCAGCGTGTCGTCCACGCTTCCGCCGGGCGAGTTGATGTACAGGTTGATGTCCCGCTCGGGGCTCTTGGCCTGCAATTCCAGCAGCCGCATGATGAGCGACCCGGCCGTCCCGGGGTTGATCTCGCCCCAGAGGAACACGATCCGCTCCTCGGCCAGACGCTCTTCCAGCGTCATCTCTCTCCGCTGGGCGTAGTCACGGTACTCGCTGCGAATGTCCTGCGACCGATTCATGTCCGTCTCCCAATGGGTGCGATCATAAACATAGTAGGTGGCATGGCGACGTTGTTTGTCGCCATGTCCGCGTCTTGCGAACATCGCATGGCGACAAACAACGTCGCCATGCCACCCTATATTTTTTATTCTTCGTCTTTCTTCTCAGTGTCTTTGTCGGCCTTCTTGGCCTTGTGCTTTGGCTTTTCGGTCTCGTCGGCTTTTTCTTGGGCCGGTTCTTCGGTGTGAGCCTTCTTGGCCTTGCGCTTCGGCTTTTCGCTCGTTTCGTCGGAGGCGGGCTCTTCCGGCTTGGCGGCCGCTTCGGCGGGGGCGGGTTCCTCGGGCTTGGCGGCCTGCTCTTGCGCCGGGGCTTGCTCCGCCGGTTGGGCCTGCTGCGCGGCCAGTTCCTTCTTGGCCTCTTCGGCCTCCTGAGCCTTCTTGGCCAGTTCGGCCTGCTCGGCGGCCAGTTGCTCGGGCGTGACCTCGCTGACCTTGGCCTTGGTCAGCAGGGCGTCCAGGGCCTTCTCTTCGAGGAGGGACGTCTCGACTTCGCCGAGCGTTCCTTCCTGTTCGAGTTCCTGCTTCATTTTTTCGGGGCGGCGGTTGTACTCGTTGGCCATCGCGGCGATTCGGGAGTTGACCTCGCCTTCCTCGACCTTGATGTCATATTTCTCGGCGACCTTGGCCAGCACGAACGTGAGCCTCAGGTCGGCCTGGGCCTGCTGCTCGACGGCGGCCTGGAGCTGAGCGAGGTTCTCGTCGATCTTCTCGCGGGGAACGCCGCGTTGGAGCAGGTCCACGTACCGCCGCTGCAGCAGGCGGGTGGCGTGGCGGGCCGCGACGCCCTCGGGCAGTTCAAACTGCGTGTGGCCCAGCAGGTAAGCGCAGACCTGGTCGCGCATCGCACGCTGGGTTTCGCCCTGCAGGCGGGCCTCCAGGCTGGTGCGGACCTGTTGGCGGAGCTGGTCGAGCGATTCGTACCCGGCGCCCTTGGCGAAGTCCTCGTTGATCTCCGGCAGGATTCTGCGTCTCACCTGGCCGAGCGTCAGTTCGACGGTGGCGTCCTTGCCTCGCCAGGCCTCGTTGGGATGGGCCTCGGGGACCTTGATCGTCAGGCTGGCGGTCTCGCCGACCTTCTTGCCCGTCAAGGCGTCGGGCAGGTCCACCAGCGGCAGGCCTTCGACCTGGCCGGGAGCGACGCGAATCACGTGGTCCTTGTGATGATGCTCGGCGAAGCCCTCGCCGGTGATGCGCACGTCGGCCGTGACAACGTCGCCGGCGGCGGCGCCCTCGGTGGTGGGCTCGAACTTCGCCTGGCTCTGCCGCCACTGTTCCAACTGCTCGGTCACGCGATCCTCGCTGATTTCCAGGATCGGCTTCTTGACCTCGATGCCCTCCAGGGCCGGCAACTCGAATTCCGGCGCGACCTCGATCACGAAGCTGTAGCTCATCTCGCCCTTTTCGGGCAGTTCGATCTTGTCCAGGTCCAGTTCCGGTTCGCCCAGCGTGTTGAGCTTGGCGTCCATGATGGCCGACTGAAGCGACTCGCCCACCAGCGAATTGCGGACATCCTGGCCGACCTCGCGGCCGAAACGCTTCTCGATCAGACGCCGCGGGGCGTGCCCGACTCGGAAGCCCGGGACCAGCGCGGTGGTAGACAGCTCGCCGAACATTTCGTTCATCTTCGCGTCGATCCGCTCGCGAGGAATGGCCACAGTGACCTTCTTCTTGAACTTCCCGGCATCCTCGATGGTGACTTGGTTCTTGGGCAGGTTGTCCTGCGGTGCGGCAGCGGCGCCCTCGGCGGCCAGTGGTGCGGCCGACTCTGGTGTTGCGGCCTCGGGGGTCGCGGGGGCCTGGGCATCCTGGGGCGCGGACTCTGACGGTTGATTGGGCTGGGTTTCTTCGGGCATGATGATTTGCTCCTGCATGTCCGCTGGCGACCAGGCACGTACACGCGACGTGCCCCCGGCCGGCGGCTCTGGCGCTCGACCTCAGGCGTTCATACCTTGCCCCCTGGGCCGTAACCCTATGGGGCCGGATCGAGCTAATCTATATTACTCTAGTCACCCCGACGGCGGGGGTCAACTGGTTATTCTTGACAGTTTCATCGCAACGAGGGTTTGGCCGCCCTGAACGCGTGCCCTATTGAAACCTGCTCTGCCCGATCGGGAAGCCATGCTGCCCAACCAAGAACTCGTCCTGCCCAACCCGGAACCCGTTCTGCCCGATGGGCCCTCATTCTGCCCGGTTCAGGAATCTATAAGTATCTTATATAAAGCATGTTGCAACTTTCAGACCCGACATACGCGCGTTTTTTGAATGATTCTACGGGAGTTCCACACGTCCCTGATCGTCCGTCGGACCAAGGTTCTTGAGCGGGATTACCCGATTAACCGATTAAGAGGATTCAAAAGAAGTTCTTCATCCTGAAATCCGGCCATCCTCGTAATCTCGATCCCTCGCGTGTCGGGTGCCATGTCGTAGCGAAGCGGAGACCCGCCTGGGTGCCATGCCCAAGTCTGCGCGGGCATGTGCGCACGGCGTAACCTGTCCGCGTCGTCCGCACATGCCCGCGCGGACTTGGGCATGGCACCCAGGAAGTCCTCCCACTATTCACTTGTCAAATACCCGCCGCGAGCCTCTATCAGACCCGCGAGAGGCGTCTCAAAAAAAAACACGCGCCTCCATATATAGGGCCGTTTTGACCGTTTTCGGGCGAAAAAAAAAGGACGCGCCGGCCCAACTCGCGGCCTGGCCGGGAGATAAAATTTTGCTCCAAAGCCGGATTTATTTTTGCTCGCCAAATTTCGAGCGCCAACGTTACATTTTTGTCACGTGGCACCCCCAAGTCCGCTTGGGGGTGTCTGGGACGACGCGTCCAATCAAGACACCCCCAAGCGGACTTGGGGGTGCCACCCGAATCCTCATTTTGTCGTGAAAGACGCCTAAAATCAGATAGGCAGTCGTTTGGAGGCGCTGGAATGAAAAAAGCTATTTATTACTGTGTCGGCGGCGACGCCCAGAGGGGTTGGCTCGACGGGCTGGACCGGGGATTATACGCGGTGGAAGTGGTGGACCTGGGCAAGTTGCCCTCCCGCATCGGCGAGGCCGAGCAAGCCGGGGTCAAGACCCTGCCGGCCATGGTGGCCGACGGGCGGGTCTTTCACGCGCCCGACGGCACGCCGCTGGAAGACCTCAAGCACGCCCAACTGGACGAGGAGCCCCAATGGCCCCAAGGCGAAGAGTCGATTCACGCCATCGCCCAGGAGTGCGATTGCTATTGAAGTTCGGGGCTGAAGCCCGTAGCAGCCCGTTGAAAAAGGCCATCCGGCGTAGCATGGGCGTCTCGCCCATGA
>CAZYDC010000171.1:0-9620 GCA_964646065.1 uncultured Planctomycetaceae bacterium
AATCGCCCAGGCCGCCGGACGATGCAACCGTCATGGCCGGCGTCCCGAAGGCGGCCTTGTCCACGTCTTCCTGCCGCAAGACGACAAGGGCATCTATCCGCCCGGTTACCAGCAGGCGGCCGAAACCACAAGATTGTTCCTGAACAATCTCCGCGCGGAGCATGGCGATCTGGAAACAATCGACATTATCCAGGATCCCCAGCGCCTCAGGGCCTACTACAGGATGCTCTATGCGCTGATCGGCGTAGGCTCCGGCACCAACGAGCGAGAGGCGAATCTAGGCGAGGCTCTTGATGCCTGCGATTTCGACAAAGTCGCGAGCCTTTACCGCCTCATCGACGCCGACACGATCAATGTTCTGGTTCCATACGAACCGGCGACATTCAACGCCCTGCGCGACGAAATCCTTCACGGTGACCGCCGGAGGCCCGGATTTCTCCGCGACTGGATTGGCCGCGCCCGCCCACACAGCGTGGGCGTGTACCGCCCGAAACCCGAAAGCCCGGTGTGGTGTTTCATCCAGCCGGTCTTCTTCGGCCGACCGACTGGCAACGACGAAGACGCAGATTGGTTCTTCTGTCTGCCTGACGCAAAGTATCACGAGAACTTGGGGCTGATATTCCCAAAGGAAATGCCAACCATTGCCTGATATTTCACGAAAGGAGTGTAACTATGGCCAGAGATCCGACGATACACATCTTGGAGACGTGGGGGGATTTCGCCTGTTTTTCCCGCCCGGAGATGAAAGTTGAACGCTGGAGTTATCCTTGTCCCACACCCAGCGCGGCCAGGGGAGTCTTCGACGCCATCTACTTCAAACCACAGTTCCACTGGCAGGTCAAGAAAATCGAGTTGTTGACGATACCGTCGTATATTGCCTTGCGGCGGAACGAGGTCGGGGCCAAAGCGCCGGCAGACCGGACTATCGAGTCGTGGGCCAACGGTGGACAGGTGACGGCACTCTTTGCGGACGCCCCGGAGCATCGCCAGCAGCGACAGACGATGGCCCTGCGCGACCCGCACTTCCGACTGCACGCCCGCATCGTACCGCGACCTGATTTCGAGTCCCAGCAAACGGCGTTCAACGAGCAGTTCGTCCGCCGAGCCTCGCAAGGCAAGTGCGTCTGGCAGCCGTGCCTGGGCTGCCGGGAGTTCGTGGCATTCTTCAAGCTGGTAGAGGATTTGGCTGCGGAAGATCGCGACAGGCCCGCCGTCCGTTACGATCAGGACATCGGCATGATGCTTTACGACGTGTTCGACCTGTCCCAGCCGCAGGATTGCCGGGCCGGACCTTTCATCACTCTCTTCGACGCCAAAATTCGCGGCGGGGTGCTCGATGTCCCGCCTTTCGAGAGCGACGAGGTGCTCAAGCCCGCCAGGGTCGAAAGGAGGGCCGTCTGATGCTCCAGGAGATTGTCGAATATGGCAAGCTACAAGCCGGGCCTCCAGCCGAACCCGGCTTTCTGCCCAAGACCGTCCGCTGGCTGCTGACGTTCAGTTCAACCGGAAAATATCTCGGCGTGGTGCCTCTTGCCGAAGGTCCCAAGAGTAAGGGGCGCGAGTTTCGTCAATGCCCTGACGCGCGGTTCACTAGTAGCAAAGAAAAACGTCAGTTCCTAGTTGATACGGCCGAGTATGCGCTCATGTATGGATCGGACAAAGACCAATCCAAGCTCAAACTCAAGCACAATTACTTCCTTCGTTTGCTCCGCGACGCCTCATGCGTGGAACCCTTCATCGGAAAAGTCGCGGATGCCATCGCGAACGATTCCGTGCGGGCTGATATCTGCCGCGAACTGAAGTTGCAGAAAGCCAAGCCCACCGACAGCGTCACGTTCGCCGAAATGCGAGATGGTCAGCCACGAATCATCGTAGAACAGAACACTTGGCACGAATGGTGGCGACATAAGTTCTCAAGCATGTCGGAAAAGCCCGTGAAGGGAAAGAAGCCGAAATCGGAGGTCAAGACCTCGCAGGTGCGGTGCTTCATTACCGGCGACCTCTGCGTGCCCTGCCTTACTCATCCCAAGATCAAAGGTTTGGGTGACGTCGGCGGTCGCTCTGATACGACGCTGATCAGTTTCAAGCCCGATGCGTTTTGCTCCTACAGATTGAAGCAATCGGCCAATGCCGCCGTCGGCACTCAGGCGGCCGAGGAATACGCCGCCGCACTGAATAAGCTCATCGCCAACCAAAGCCACCGCCTCGCCGGCGCCAAGGTCGTCTATTGGTACGTGGGGGATAAGCTTCCCCAAAAGGAGGAAGACCCCGTAGCCGAATTATTCACAGGCATGGACTTCGGCGGCGCGGAGGTTGAGGGCGATCCCGAACCCCAGGCCGGCAATTCCAAAACCGCTCAAGCCCAAGCGACCAGCCGGGCGGGCCAGCTTCTTGACGCCATCCGCTCAGGGCAACGCCCCGAACTTCGCAGTTGCCAGTACCGTGCGTTGACCCTCTCCGGCAACGCCGGGCGCGTCGTCGTCCGGGACTGGATGCAAGGCCAGTTCGAGGAGTTGGTTAAGAATGTGGATGAGTGGTTCGACGATCTCAGATTGATGAATCTGGGCGGGAGGGATCCAATCTACAATCCAACTCTGGAGCAGTTGGCAACCTGCGTCCTGCCTCCCCGGGGGAAAACGTAGAAATATCCGGACTGGGTGAAATCTGTGGGAAACGCACGTGAATCGCTTTGGCAATGCGCGATTCACGGCCCTCAATCGCCTATCCCCGCAGCGCTCGCCGGTCGCGCCGCGTTAGCCCACAATACCCACATATTGAATCACAGGTTTATCGCTGCAAACCGCGACAGTAGTCATCGAGAGTCGAAGGAGAAGGTTTATCAACCGTCATTGCTTTACACCCGCATGGCCCTGCTCAAAGCCTACCTGAACCGGTACGCACGAGCCCAAAAACAAGGAGACTACCAAGTGTTCCCTAACTTGAACGTCAATCATCCCCGCGCGGCATATCAATGCGGGCGGCTCATGGCTGTTCTGGAGATGATCCAGACAGAGGCGCAAGGCGAAGTTGGCGCAACGATCGCTCAGACGCATTACGCGACCGCCAGCGCCAGACCCATCGTCGCCCTTCCGCGTCTGGAAACGCTAACGCAACATCATCTTCCCAAGATCAAGCCGCCCAGACTCCGAAATGAGTATCAAAGATTGTTGACCGAGATCAATGGACGCATCAAAGATACAATTCCCAGGACGTTTGATTTGGAGGATCAGTGTCTTTTCCATCTCGGGTACTACCACCAGCGAGGGTTCCAGCCTTATGCGGAGCCTCCCCAGAGACACAAGACCATGAATGGGGAACCTGTGCGTTCCAAGTCCGAGGTGATCGTAGCAAATCTGCTCCATCTTCTCGGCTTCAAGTACGAGTACGAGGCAGAGCTGAGGATTAACGATCACATACTGCTCCACCCCGATTTCACCATCCGAGAGAAAGATAATCGGTTCGGTAAGCCCGTTTACATTGAACACCTAGGAATGATGGATAACTTCACCTATAGAGCAGATTGGGAAGATCGGCAAAAGCTTTTAATGAATGCGGGCATCCTCCCGTTGGCGGATGGCGGAGGCGAGAACGGCGTTCTTGTGACGACCGAAGAGAAGAACGGCACGATCAACTGTGAAGAATTGGTAAAGACACTAAAGGAAATCAAAGGCTGAGAAACCCTAAGAAAGGAAAGAGCATCATGCCTGAATTGATTACAAACCGTTACGAGTTCCTGTTCCTGTTCGACTGCGAAAACGGCAATCCCAACGGCGATCCCGATGCCGGCAACGCCCCGCGGATCGACCCGCAGGACATGCACGGCCTGGTCAGCGACGTTGCCGTCAAACGCCGCATCCGAAACTACGTCCAGACCGCCGGCGGGAACAAACTTGCTGATGGGGAGAAACAGGGCACTGCAATCTTCATTGAGCACGCCACGAACCTGAATGTCCCCATCGCTAAGTCGCACGATGCCGTGAAAATCGAGTGGCCCAAAGGGAAGAAGGGAGCTACCAAAGACGATGTCGAGAAGGCAAAGAATTGGATGTGTAAAAACTTCTACGACGTACGGACCTTTGGGGCCGTCATGAGCACTGGCAAGAATGCTGGACAGGTTCGCGGCCCTGTTCAGATTGCCTGGTCTCGATCCAAGAATCCTGTTCTGTCTCTTGACACCTCTATCACACGCATGGCTGTAGCGGACCCTGACAGCGAGAAGGCCAAGAGAATGACCGTGAAACAACTTGAGGAGTATACGGCCGAGCAGCCCGAGGATTCTCTCCGCACCATGGGGCGCAAGTCGCTGATTCCTTACGGCCTGTACGTCGGTAAAGGGTTCATCAGCGCCCACCTGGCCGCCCAGACTGGGTTCTCGAAGGTCGACCTGAAATTGCTCTTCGAGGCTGTCCTGAACATGTACGAGCACGACCGCTCAGCCAGCAAGGGTGTGATGACTGTCCGTGCGCCGATCTACGTCTTTAAGCACGTCGGCACCGACAGCGACGCCGAGCAACGCGCCCGCCAAGCCGTCCTGGGGTGCTGCCCCGCCCAAGTGCTTTTTGAGGAGGTGGTGCAAGTCGTCAAGAATGAAGCATCCCTGGAGAAGGACGGTGTGACCGAACCCCGGCGGTTCGCCCACTACACCGTCACGGTTGACCAGGCCAAAGTACCCAAGGGCGTCCAACTTTTGCGTTTGCCGGACGACATGGATAAGTTGTAGGCGGCGGCTGGCGGATGCGGAGAGTGTCGGCAGTGTTCCCTGGCGCTCTCCGCGCCGCCCGAAACGAGGAAACGAACCATGTACACCGAAGAGGATCTCCTGCCGCTGTCCGGGCTGCAGCATCTGGCGTTCTGCCCGCGGCAGTGGGCGCTTATTCATATCGAGCGCCAATGGGCCGAGAGCGATCGCACGGTCGAAGGCAAGCACCTTCATGAGCGCAGCGATGACCCATTCGCCGACCAGACCCGCGGGGATGTGGTTCTTGCCCGGGCCGTGCCGCTGGTTTCGCGACGTCTGGGGCTGACCGGCGTGGCGGACGCTGTCGAATTCCATCGCGTTTCGGTGTCTTCACCCGGAACGACCGCCGCCTCGCCAAGCACGGCCATTTCCTTGCGGGCGACGGCTGCTTCCCTGCCCGGCCGGGAAGGTCTCTGGTTGCCGCGTCCCGTCGAGTACAAACGTGGCGAGTCCAAGCCCGACGACCGTGACCAAGTCCAGGTTTGTGCCCAGGCCATGTGCCTGGAGGAAATGCTGTCCGTTATCATTCCTGTCGGCGACCTGTTCTACGCCCAGACTCGCCACCGCACGGAAGTCATTTTTGATGGCGATCTCCGCCGTCGAGTCGAGACCCTAGCCGTTGAGATGCATGCTCTGTTCCGCGCCGGCACGACCCCGCCGCCCATCCCAAAACCACATTGCCGACGGTGTTCCCTGATCGACCTTTGTCTGCCGAAGTTGGCTGGCCCAAAGACGCCAAGCGTGGCCGCCTACTTGCGCCGAGTGATCGAACAGCCTCCAGCCGAGGATTGACCCATGCGACGACTCCTCAACATACTCTATGTGACCACTCAGGACTCCTACCTCGCCAAGGACGGTCTCAATGTCTGCATGAAGGTGGAGCAGGAGGTTCGCTTCCGCATGCCAGTGCATAATCTGGAGGGCATCGTCTGCTTCGGCCGCGTGAGCGTCAGTCCGGCTCTCATGGCCCTTTGCGCGGAGAGCGGCGTTGCCATCTCTTTCCTCACGGAACACGGCGCCTTCCAAGGGCGGATCACTGGGCCGGTCAGCGGCAACGTCTTGTTGCGACGCCAGCAGTACCGTTTCGCCGACGACCAGACCATATCCGCCAAGATCGCCTCACGCGTGATCTTGGCCAAGTTGGTCAACTCTCGCGGCGTGCTGGCACGTGCTCTGCGGGATCACGCACAAAGAATCGACGCCGCAGCCGTCGCCGATGCCGTCTCCTCCGTTACTTCGCAGATTGGCGGCCTGGAACGGTGCGCGGATGTGGATGCCGTTAGGGGCGTCGAGGGTTTCGCATCCAGCATTTACTTCGGCGCGTTCGACCACCTCATTCTTGAAAACAAAAACGGTTTCTTCTTTAAGGCTCGGAGCAGGCGGCCGCCTTTGGATGCTATGAACAGCCTGCTTTCGTTCCTGTATACGCTGCTGGCGCACGACGTGCAATCGGCCTTGGAAACAGTCGGCCTGGATCCCGCCGTGGGCTATCTCCACCGCGATCGCCCCGGGCGCCCCAGCCTGGCGCTGGACCTGATGGAGGAACTGCGGGCGGTCCTGGCTGACCGCCTGGCCCTGAATCTGGTGAACCTGCGACAGGTGGCGCCCGACGGGTTCACAGTCAAGGAATCCGGCGGCGTCATTATGGATGACGCCACCCGCAAGGTTGTCCTCACGGAGTGGCAGAAACGCAAACAGGAGGAGGTCCGGCATCCCTTCCTGAACGAGACGATTTCCATCGGGCTGGTCCCCTATGCCCAGGCCCTGCTGCTAGCCAGGTTCATTCGCGGGGACATCGAGGATTATCCCCCGTTTATCCGAAAGTAGAATACTATGATGGTGCTTGTCACCTACGACGTGCGAACGGATACTCCCCAAGGCCGCGCCAGGTTGCGAAAGGTGGCCAAGCAGTGCGTTAATTTCGGCCAGCGAGTGCAGGATTCGGTCTTTGAGTGTCTGGTGGAACCGGCCCAGTTCACCGAGCTTCGGCATCGGATCGAACGCATTATCGACGTTGGCGAGGACAGTGTGCGGTTTTATTTCCTGGGCGCCAATTGGCAAAATCGGGTCGAGCACATCGGCGCGAAGGATACGTACGATCCGGAAGGGCCTTTGCTGGCCTGACGGGCAATGCGTCTGCCCCTTGCGAACCCGAAGCGCACACGAAAACCCTGGCAGGTTCGCAGTCCTTAATAGATAACGACTTGCGACGATCAAGGGACAATTTGCCCATTTGGAAGTCCCTCGAATTCGCCGGTACCTAAACTTACAGGGCTACTGCAAAGTTGCCACAGTACTTAGAGTAGATGCGGTCGCCCCCCGTACGGGGGCGTGGATTGAAACCGAAGGCCAGGCAGACCAGCGCGCCAAGGAGACGTCGCCCCCCGTACGGGGGCGTGGATTGAAACTTTCCGCACGTCCACCAAAGCAGCGCAAGCCAGGTCGCCCCCCGTACGGGGGCGTGGATTGAAACTTGTGCGCCTCGTATTGCTTGAGCGGGTGCAGGGGTCGCCCCCCGTACGGGGGCGTGGATTGAAACCTCGGCCTCGGCGGGCGTCATCGTGCCCTGCCCAGTCGCCCCCCGTACGGGGGCGTGGATTGAAACTTGCTGGCCTTGCCGCCCAGCATCTCCGGATCGCGGGTCGCCCCCCGTACGGGGGCGTGGATTGAAACGGTTGCGACTCCAGTTCGATGATCCTCGCCACGGGTCGCCCCCCGTACGGGGGCGTGGATTGAAACTCCAGGCCGTGCTCAGAAACGATCTCTGCGACGTCGCCCCCCGTACGGGGGCGTGGATTGAAACAGGTCCACGCGCCCGCCCTTGACGACCGGCCCCCGTCGCCCCCCGTACGGGGGCGTGGATTGAAACCCCAAACAGCCCAGCCAATGGTTCCGGCAGTCGGTCGCCCCCCGTACGGGGGCGTGGATTGAAACAGGAGTTGAAGATTGTTCATGTTGGGTCGTTCGGCCCACACCACAGGCCCCAAGCCGACCGCCAAGGCTCCTCCGCCGATTCAACATCCCTCCGCCAACCAAGTGGCTTGGCTTCTGCTAAAGAATCCCGAAGACCGCTCGGCCCAAGAGCAAGCGTTCGTGGATGTCCTCTGGGGGCAATGCCCCAAGATCAAGGCCGAGGCAGAGTTGGCGCAGGAGTTCGTCAAGATGGTCCGTGATCGCAGGGTTGAAATGTTGGAAGATTGGATCGCGCGGACGCACGGGCCGATGGTGCCCCCTGAGTTGGGAGTGTTTGTCGACGGGCTCAGGCAGGATTACAAGGCGGTGAAGGCGGCCCTGAGCCTGGAGTGGAGCAGCGGCCAGGTGGAAGGCCAGATCAACCGCCTGAAGATGATCAAACGTCAGATGTACGGGCGAGCCGGCTTCGATTTACTCCGAAAGCGCGTCCTGTATGCGGGATAGATAATGTATAGCGGACAAGAACAGAATGCGGTTGGTCGAACCAGAACAGCGGATCGGCCTCGTGCCTGGGAGGTGACCGTGATGGCGTCAAAGATCCTGGTATGCCTCCTGCCGACGCAGCCACCGGCGGCAACGTAAACGTGATCGTCACATTTACAGGGGCAGCGTCGGCCAGACAGATTATGGTGCCCTTTCACGGAAAGTGCGGAAGAACCGCTTTGACGCGCCCCGTGACAAGATGGCATATTATTGTTCCAGAAAGACTTACGATCGAGTACGATTAAGATGTAATAAGGCCCTGTCCCGTTCGGGACCGGATGTTAATACATCTTCACGCCACAAGACGTGGGGGCACCACCGACTCGACAGGGCCGACGAACATCTGTCCGGGAATATCCGCGGGCGTCATCGCGGCCGTCTCCGTCACAGGCAGACCGGTCGCTCGCCACACCCAGGCTACGTTCACGCTGCACACCCCGTCGCCGGCGATCGGCTGCACCTTGCTGATAGGACTCTTGATGCCGATCCAGTAGCAGAATCGCTCCCACAAGACCACCGGGGCTAGTTCGGCCAGTTCCGGTACGTCATACCACATGCCGAGCCGGCCGTACCACCACTGCCGCAAGCGCGTCTTCTTAAGCGGATCTAACGGCGTCTTGAGCGGGGCGACGAAGCACGGGTTACCGGCAATCCATTGCTTCAGGACCGTCCGCTTCAATTCCGGCCATGTCATCTCGTAGACCCACAGGCCGCCGGCGTCGGGGTCTTCAACAACCATCGCCGCATGCACCCAAGGTGCCCCCTCAACGGCAGCAATCACGTCTCCGATCCATTCGGATGGGGGCTGTAAGAGGCAGTCGCCGGCCTTGAGTTGGTCGAGTTTCACGACAGGTCTCCTGTGGCCTGAGTCGTAGGCCTATGCTTCTTTGCTGTATTCACGGTCTGTTTTGTGCATAACTCCCTCCACCAGCAGGAACGGGGCCGAAGTTGATGCCATCCAGCTCCCGCGCCGGGAAATCGGTGCCCCAGTTGTAAACCCGGCCCTCGGGCATCAGCCCCTTTTCCAACGCCGCCTTATTGCGAATTGCCTGCTCTTTGAAGAAGGTGAAGGCATCCTCAGGTTTCCCGATCAGGTCCATCGCCTTATCGACCGGGACTTGGAGGTGCTCTGACCAAAGCTGCGCCACCCAATTCTTTATGTGGGTAATGTCCATAAAGGCGATATTCATCTCCGAGTGGAACCACATGCTCGTGAACGCGATGTTTCCCGATCCGCCGGTCATGACCGCCCAGTTGGGACCGAACACGGCCATATTCTTCGAGTGGATATAGGTTTCGCTGTTGATGATCTTCCCTGGTGTCCGGGGATCCGGCCTGCTGTTGCCCAGGGTGAGCATCGCCACATTGCAATGGCCTTCGACCAATGGAAACACCTCTTGATATTTGGCGATGTCCTCCAGGGCGC